>DAOOGN010000011.1:0-56637 GCA_035415725.1 Anaerolineae bacterium
TGGTATACCCTTCATCAGCGATGAAGCGCGCATACATCGCATTGGTGGTGGGGTAGCGGGCCATCGCGTAAGCATCCAATGTTACCTGGTGGCGGGGACGTTCATCCTTGTCTGCACGTTTATCTCCACCCATCCAGAATGGCCCGGCAGGGATGTCGATGAACTCCGGCAAGCCCAGCGGCGCAGTGAAGCGCGGGTCTTGCAGACTGCTCTCTTCGCCTGGCATCCCATAGAGAAGGCCCAACACCAGGCCCGCCTCCTGCCGCGCGGGGATGGACGCAGCCGCCGGTTGTGCGTACAGCAGAGGATAGAGCCGGTTGGCGAAGTCCTGGGCCAGGGCGGTATACCAGGCTGGACGACGTAACCGGGCGCGCAACTGTACCAGCCCGCGCCCCGCCACGGTGAGGGCCAGCAACTTTCCCGATGGGTCGCCGTTGGGCGCAGAGGCGGCAAGTTGCACCAGGAACTTACGGGCATCGGTGCCGCGTTCCTGGGCCAGGTAGCCCGCCGCCAGCAGCAGCGTCTCCCGCCACCAGGCATTGCCCACCAACGCCGGCAGAAGATCGGTGTACTCCCGGTAATGCTCGCCCAGGTAGCAGCCCGCCAGAAACTCCTGCATGGTCAGGTGATCGCCCAATGTGTAACCCTGGTCGGACTGGTACAAAAGGCCGCTGCGCTCCACCATCAAGGCGACGAAATGCCGGGCGCGCTGGCGTGCCTCGCGCTTGTCCCAGCCCAGGTTCTCCTGGAAATAGGCCGCTAGAATGTCGTCGGTTAGCTCGCGCTCGCCGATATAGGCCAGCGGCTCCACCCGGCGTTCGCGTTGGGTTTCCAGGCGGCGGTGCACCTCGAAGGCGGCGTAAGTGAGGTATTCGTGGCGCTCCGAGAGTGTCCAACCTTGACCGTCAATCAGGGTTGTTACGCTTTCCACGTCTTCATCACTTTGTTTGAACGAGTGCTTGAGCAGGATTTCCACGTAGGCCGCGTAGAGCGCAGCGCGACTTTCGGGCAATTCCCCACGTAGCGCGTGCACCACGGCTGCCGTCCACACCATCACCGGCGTGCGGGTCAGGTCCTGCAATTCGGCGGAACGGGTGATGCGCGTGGCTAGATCATTGGCCTTGCGTTCCGCGTCGAGCACATCCAGCCCCCGGTAGATGTTGCGCACCATCTGCACGCGTTGGTCGTCGTCCAGATCGCGGACGCGCAGCACGGTGAAGCGGTTGTCCAGGCGCGCCGTGCCGTAAGCCAGCACGCGGGCTGTGACGATCAGGCGCACGCCGGGCAACTGGTCGGCCAGGGCGTGGATAACGGTACGCAGCGCCTTGCGGTGTTCCGGCTCCGGGACTTCGTCCAGGGCATCCAGTAGCAGCCAGGCGCGCCCGCCGCGCAGGTGGTCGGCCAGAAAGCCGGGGGGCAACTCAGTCACAGGGTGCCACCGGGCAAACCAGTCGTCCACGAAGCGCAGCAGGTCTTCGGGGCAGCGCTCGTAATGTGCGGTGGCGCAGGCGCGTTCAAAGAGGCGCAGGGGCAAAAAGATGGGCAGAGGATCCGTGGCGCGGGATGTCTGTTCCGACCGCAGCGCAGCCAGCACCGGGGCTATGTCATCACCCAACGCGGCGGGGTCTGCGGCCGCCAGCACACTGGCGATGACCTGTAGCAACGTCGTCTTGCCGCTGCCCGCGTCCCCGATGATTGCCAGGTGTCCGGGCAGCGTCAATGCGTCAGCCAACGTCAGAGGATGTGCGGCTTCGCGCGCTTCAGCCTCCTGCATTTCATCATCCATTCGGTGTGACGCGCGGTCCGCACCGGACGCTGCATCCAGCAGCAAGGGGACATAGACACCCTCCTCGCCCAACAGGGTCAACCGGCGGGGATTGCCTACCTGATCGTCCTTGGCGATGACGTCCACGAAGCCTGCCGTTTGCGTGATGTTGTACCGCTCGCACAGTGCCGCCAGGTAACGCTCGCGGGCGGCGATATACTCCGGCGCATCCAGCACCGTGGAAACCGGCACGTCGTATCCGGCGGCGCGCAGCAGGTCTACACGCTGCTGCGGGGTCAGGCGCGCCACATCGGCGAAGGCGGTGACGTTGTCGAAGGTGGGTTTATCACCATAGTCGCCAACCTTCCATTTGGTGAGCAGGCTGGGGTGGACGCGCATCCGCCGGGCGACATCCGCTTGCGTGTAGCCTTGATCTTTCAACAGGGCCAGATAGGACGCGATCCATTCGGAAAAGGTTTGTGGTTGTGTCATATTCACCTCAACCATCGAAAATCAATTTTTGCGCGACTGGGGCTCCGCCCCAGACCCCAAAGTTCAAGGGACAATGATCAAAGGAACAATGGACAAGGAACAAAGCTCAAGGGTTTTGAGGAGAGGTTCGGACGCAACGAAACCCCCTGCCGTAGTTCCCGCCCCCGGGATAGTTCCCGTGGCGAGCGCCGCACCGGCATACCCCTGCTGGATTGCCATTGTACCAGGAGCCACCGCGAAGGATACGGGTATCATCACCCTCCAGGTCTTCACGCTCCTTGTCCGGTTTGTAAGGATAGCCGAACCTGGGCTTTGTGTCTGTCCCACCCCACTTGCTGCCGCACCATTCCCACACCTGCCCAACCATCTCACTCACACCGTAGGGGCTGTCGCCTTCGGGATACTGGCCCACCGGCGTCGTTTTGCCCAGCCCGCTCTCTTTGTTGTTGCAGCGCGCCGCGTCCCAGGTGTTACCCCAGGGGTAGCGCCGACCGTCAGTACCGCGCGCGGCCTTCTCCCACTCGGCTTCGGTGGGCAGGCGATACGCGCGTTTGGTTTTGGCCGAAAGCCAGTTGCAATAGGCCACGGCTTCGTACCAGGACACGCCCACTACTGGTTGTGCAGGATCGTTCCACTGGTCGTCATCCCAATAACGCGGCTGCGTCCAACTCTCCTTCTCCTTCTGTTGCCATCCGGTTTCTGTCCAGTAATCGCGCACAGTGTACCCGCTGTCCTCGATGAAACGCCGGAACTCGGCGTTGGTCACCGGGTAGCGGGCAATGGCGTAAGTCGGCAGCGTAACTTCGTGCTGGGGCACTTCGTTGCGCACAATGTTCAGCTTGACGTCCCCCAGCTTTGCCAGTTCTTTTACCTCTGACTCCGGCGTGCCCATCAAGAACGCTCCGGCAGGGATCGTCACCATCTGCGGCTCGAAGGGCAGGCGCGCCGCGGCTCCTGTCACCACTTCCTGTTGCACCGCGCTGCGGGTGAGGTAGATGTACTCGCGCACACCAAGCGGGGTGAGATCGCTGAAATTGGCGTCGGGTTCGTCTTCGGCGGTGCAGGTCAGCAGTTCGCGCAGCAAGCTGCGGGTCAGGAACTCGGTGAGCGGCCCGGCGGAGATTTCTTCGCTCCCATCCCCAGTCCCACGTCCGACCTCTACGGCGACAGGGCGCTCGCTGCGTGTCATTCCCTCGCCCTCTTGTGGCCGGATGGTTTCGCGGAAGCGGCGTTCCAGGTCAATCAGATGGTGCGGTCCCTCGGCCAGCAACGCGAACAGGCGCGGGTGGTACTGCTGGATGATGACGATCTTCGCCAGCCGCACCGGCTTGATGGCGTCGCGCAGGTCCTCGCGGTTCTGTGACAAGCGCCACAGAAGCAAGAACACGTTGAGGGTGCGCTTGATGCGGCGGGGGTTGGCTTCCAATCCCACGCTGAAGACCGTTTCGCAACGCGCATCAGGCAGGTTGCCTGCCGTCTCGTCGTGGACGTAACTCTGCACGGATTTGAGATCAATCGGCGGCAGGTTGAAAGGAATCTGAATAATCTTCTCCAGGTAACGCGCGCCGTCCAGCTTCATCTCGTAATCCTGGTAGCGCACGCGGATGCCCTCCTCGATGACCTCGCGGTCGATGCCCAGCACGAAGGCGAAGCCGGGGACGTCGAGGAAGAGTTTGACGGCTTCCAACACCTCCACCGCCTTGTCGGGGAGGCAGCGGTCCAGGTCATCGACGAAGACCACCAGCCGCCTGTGTTGAATACATTGCTTACTCAATTCTTCGAACTCGCGGCGGAAGTCGTCCAGGGCCACAAGCTGGGTACGATGGGTGAGCGTATAACTGGCTTCCACGTCGTTGATGATCTCCTGCAAGTGGGAAACGTCCGCGTTCTGGCGCTTGGCCTGGCGTCGCCACAGTTCCAGGCCAGTACGCGCAGGTAGAGAAACGGCCTGCATTTCGGGGATCAGGCCAGGCGGGAAGGTGAGTAACCCATTCTCCGCTTCGGTGGCCTGGTAGAGGCGGCTTTCGAGTTGGTCCAACTGCGCCAGGGCTTCATTCGGTAGAAATTCGTGCGCACCTTTCAGCACGTGTGCGATCAGGGCACGCCATAGCGCCTGTTCCCGGCTGTAAAGCCAGGCGTTGAACCACACCGCGTGAACGGGGAAATCGGTGCCTGCGGTGGCTTCCAGCCGCTTGCGCACCATCTGCATCAGGCTGGTCTTGCCGTGCCCCCACGACCCGAACACGCCGATAGTCAACGGTGTATTCGTGTTGGGGTCGGCGAGGATATCGGCCAGGGTCTTGGCATACGGGTCGAAATTGAGCCGGTCTTCGTCGGCGGGCTGATCGGAGAGCATCGGTAACAGATTGGGCTGTTGGGACATGCGACACCTCACTTGCTGGACTGAATCTGTGCAGAGAAGTATAGTGCGAGTCGGCAGTGCGTCAAGATGCTATCGCCCCCACCCCCGCACACCCGCGTCACCTCCCTGCACACCGCCAGCACCCACGCCGACGCATACACCACCAGCCTGGTCATACTCCGTCACATCATTGCCCTCCGGCACCCGCACCGGCGTCACCCGCGCCGATAACGTCGCCAGGCGCGTGGCGTTCAACGTCCCGGCCTCGACCGTGTTCTCACTCTTGCTACTCACCGAGGACAGGCTGTCCACGATGACCAACGCCGGTTTCACCGTGTACACCATTTCGACAAGACGGTCACGGTCCGCGTCTTGCCCGAAGTCCAACAAGGCATCGCCCTCCGGCAACATCAGGTACAGGCGTCGGGTGTCCATCTGCCAGTGCGTGGCGCGGGTATTGGTGATCTGCGACACGGCCTCGGCGTCCACCTAGAGCACCGGCGCGCCGGCGCAGGTCATCGACATCCCGTCCGGGAACGGCTCGCCGTGGATGATGCGGCGGCACAAATCCAAAGCGAAGTACCGTTCCGGCCTGGCGACGTCCTGGGGCCACTCCGGGTTGACGCGCTGCAACTTCCGGTCGAAGAACTCCGTCAGGATAAAGCGCGGCGTCGGCAGCCAGGCATCGCGCAGGCTCTCCAGGGTGAACAAGACGAGGAATCCAGGTGTATTGATAGTGTCAGGTCGCGCGGTGAGATCATCGCGGAGCCGGGCGATTGTCCCGCCCAGGACGCGCGCGGTGTCGCGGTTGTTGGCGACGTAGTAGCAGCCGCCAAATCCCGCCGTGGCGTAGTCTTCCAGATTCTTGGCGAGTTTTTGCTTGAGCCGCGTGCTGTTGTACTTCCCACGTTCGCACTCCACCGCCAGCCACAACGGTTGGCCGGCGGAGCGCGACTTGACCACCACAATCAAGTCCGGTTCGCTGCTGCCATACCGGTTGCTGAACCCGGCGGCGCGCATGGCCTCCGCGTCGCCCTGTGGGTCGTAGACGGTGTACGTGAAACGGGTGTTAGCCGGGTGCGCATTGCCCGCCTCGATCATAGCCTTGGTCGCTCGGATCATCCACCAGGCTTCAGGAGACTTGTAGGGCGCGTAGGCGGCTTCGTAGGTGGTCGGCGTACGCAATGCTTTCTCCACCCTGGGTGAGGCGGGGACGAGCGGCACTGCGCCCACGCCGTCCAGGGCCAGCCACAACGTCTTAGTCCGGGGCGGCGCGCTGACGATGCCCCGTAACAACAGCAGGTCATTCTCGGCGCACAGGTGGGCGACGCCCTGGGCATCCACTTCGGGCAACGTCCCCTGCCAGGGCGCCACCGTGACCAGGCGCACGTCGCCGATGCGCTGGCTATGCACGCGCAACTTGTATTTCCCTTCCGGGAGCCGCACCTTGCGCGGGTCTGCCCCGGCGAGCGCCATCAGGTGGCGCACGAGGGTGTTGAGTTCGTAAGACATCGCTTTACCTCCGGGAAGAGCAATGATGTACAGGGTGAGAAAACCGCTCCGGTATGCCGGGAAAACGGACAGTTTGGCGTCTCTGCCATACCGTAACGGTGTAAACAGTGATTTTGCGGCGACGGTAGTTCTCGGAGCACTTCAGAGTGCTGTACCAGGGCCAAAACAGGGCGATGCGGGGCAAAAACCCTCGCAAAACCCCGTTCGACGTCGCCAAAACCAGGGTCGAGCAGCGATTTGGGCCTTGATAGTATCTGGGAAAAACGTTGCTTTTTTGCCCTACCATGTCTTTTTTCTTGATGCCGGCAATGGAGTTGCAGTAGGGAACATCGGCGCATCGCCTCCTCCTGCATACCTATGGCGGTCGTAGAGAGGCGCGTAGGGGATAGCCCCTGAACTCTGCGCTGCCGCCGGGCCGTAGATCGAACACGGCCAAACGGCCTCGATTCCGGCGACTCTTGAGCAGCCGGGGCGCGGTGCAGAATTCTGTGCTGGCCGCTTCGTCTGGTGGACTCACCAGACCCCGCAGCAAGTCCAGGAGGCTCCATACCCCTGCGGGCAGCAGGCACGTCAGCACGATCTGCGCCACCGGTCCGAACGTCACGCTGAGCAAGGCTTCGGGGTTTTTGTTCCCGGCTGCCAACGCTTCGAGGGCGGGGAGCACACACTGGAAGGCCAAGTCGAAGTAGGTGTCATTGATGCGCCATTCCAGGGGCAAGTGCGCCGTCAGTTCATCGGTCGTCAGTTCGCACGCCTCACTCATATACATAACCTGTTCGTCTCCTTACCATCCCGGCCCAGGACTGCTGAAGGTGGGGGTGGGCGTGGCCAGCCACATCCTGACTTCTTCACGGGCAATGTAGAACAGCGGAACCAGGCAACACTGGTAGAGCGCCAGTAAGCCAAATGCGGATAGCCAGGCCCGTGGTGGGGAGAGGGGATTACGCAGCGTCATTGGTAATGTTCGTCGTCCCTAATCTGGGAATCGTCTTTGCTATCATCTCGACATTCCTCCAACGATTGAAATAGTAGTTTCTGTTCAGGGAACGGTTTCAATGGTAAACGCATATAACCGAAATGATTGTTGGAGACCGTAGTAATTTTTCCTCACTCTGGTGAGGATTTTTACTATCGAGGCGAAAGGGACGACGGATAAAAGATTCTGCATAATCGCATAAAGAAAAGTGTGAAACTGTGCCTTTACTGAATATTCATTCGTTTTCTGAGCGTTTCATGTGACCAAATCACCTTTCCGGCTATAATGGGGGGGTGAGTACGCGCCAGGTTCAACCGGATTTAGTCAAACAGAGATATACCATGGCCATCCATACCACCTCCCGTTCGCCTGCCATACACCGGAGCAGTGATGCTTTCACCGGTGGGCTGATCCTGCTGTTGTTGCTCATCTTGCTGGCGCTGACGCTCTTCTGCGGGTGGGTCTTCGTACAGCGGATGGAGCGCCTCTACCAGGGTCACATTTATCCGCACGTGTACGCCCTCGGCGTCCCGGTGGGCGGGATGACGACGGCGGAAGCCGCGACAGCGCTGGAGAATGTCGCCGCGCAGGTGGACACCGGGATGCTCATCCTCACCGACGGTGACAGACGCTGGTCCTTCGCCTGGTCACAGGCCGGGCTGCACATCGACGTGTCGGCCATGGCCGAAGAAGCCTACCGGGTGGGACGCAGTGACGGGCTGGAGGGGCAGATGGGCATCTGGCTGAACGTCCATAATGTACCCATGCGCTTTACCTACAACGCCGAGGCCGGCCTGGCCTTGCTGGCGCAGGTGGCAGAAGAAGCGTCAACGCCGCCCACCGAGGCGACCATCCAACTGCGCAACGGGCAGGTGGAGATCGTACCGGGTCAGCCTGGGCGCGTGGTCAACGTGTCGCAGACGCTGCTGGCGTTGACGACGGCAAGCAGTGGCCTGTATCGGGTGGAAGTACCGTTGATCTTCGATATCATCCAGCCGGTGGAACCGAACACGGCCGACGTTACCGCGCAGGCCGAAGCGTTGTTGGCGCGCAGCATCACCCTGACGGCCTATGACGTTCTCCTCGATCAGAACCTCGTGTGGACATTGGGCCGCGAGACGATGGCGACGTGGCTGCGCCTGGTCCCCGGCCCGGATGGGAAAGCGGTGGTGGACGCGAACCTGTACGCCATCCGCGACAGCCTGGTCGCGCTGGCGGCGGGACTGGGCGACGGGCGCGGCTTCCGTTACGACGAGGCGGCGCAGCAGGTGCTCGATGCCTTTGACGCGGGCGGCGGGACGGTCAACGTCTATCTGACACACCCACAACGCATCTACACTGTGGAGTCAGGCGACACGTTAACCAGTCTGTCGGCGAAGTTCGGGATGCCGTCGGGGCTGGTGGCGGAGGCCAACCCCGGCATCGACTACAACCACTTGAGCGTGGGGCAGCTCATTGCCATCCCCTCGCAGGACATTCTCACGCCGTATATGCCGGTGCCGGGCAAGCGGATTGTCGTCAGCCTGGCCGAACAGCGCGTGCGTGTTTACGAAAACGGCGCGTTGCTGTACGATTGGCCGACGTCCACGGGGATAGCCAGCTCCCCCACCCATCGAGGGGTCTTTCAGATACTCAGCAAGAACGAGAAAGCGTATGCCAGTCAATGGGATCTGTGGATGCCTTATTTTTTGGCCGTCTACTCCGCGGGCGGCGGCGTGGAGAATGGCTTTCACGAACTGCCGATTCTCGCCAATGGACAGCGCTTGTGGGCCGGCTCATTGGGACATCCGGCCTCGTTTGGCTGCATCATCCTCGGTATCCCTGAGGCGGAAACCCTCTACAACTGGGCCGAAGTGGGCGTGGTGGTGGTGATCGAGTGAGTCAAATGGATGAGACGATAGCGCGAGTGGGCAACTCGCGGCATAGGGCGAATGAGCCATTCGCCCTACCCAACTGACGGTTTTTAAGGAGGTTTCTATGGCTTTGCTTCATTGCAATTTCTGGTCTGAAGTGTTACAGCTTGCGTGTTCGATGGAGGTGATTTTGCCCGAGCCTAAGCGTTCGCCGGATGGCGAAGTGCTGACGCCGCCGCGATTATACCCCACCCTGTATCTGCTCCACGGTCTATCGGATGATCACACCATCTGGCAACGGCGCACGTCCATTGAACGTTACGTGGCCGAGATGGACCTGGCCGTCGTTATGCCGGCGGTGGATCGCAGTTTCTACACGGATATGGCAGCGGGCAATCGCTATGGGACTTTTATCAGCGTCGAGGTGCCGGCGCTGGTGCGTGCCTTGTTTCCCCTTTCGCCCGTGCGGGAAGACAACTTCGTCGCCGGACTGTCGATGGGCGGTTACGGCGCGTTCAAGCTGGCTCTGAGCCACCCGGAGCACTTCGCCGCAGCGGCGAGCCTCTCCGGCGCGGTGAACATCGCCGAGTTACGTTCCATGCCTGACGCCAAATGGCGCGCCGAGTTCGCGCGCATCTTTGGCAACCTGCAACAACTGCCCGGCAGCCGTCACGACTTGTTCTACCTGGCCGGAGAAGTGGCGGCCTCGGAGTGGGGAAAGCGGTTGGCGCTGTTCCAGTGGTGCGGCACCGACGACGCGCTCTATGCCGGCAATCTGCTTTTCCGCGACCATGCTGTGGCGCTGGGATTAAATCTGACCTACAGTGAGGGACCGGGCGGTCACACCTGGGATATGTGGGATGCGCAAATCCAGCACGTGCTGGCGTGGCTGCCGCTGGCACGTCCGGCGGATCCATTCAATCCGTGAAGTCCGTGGCCGGTTTTTTATTTCGCCCCCACGCCATCCTGAAGCTCCTTTTTTTGTTTTAGCCACGCCAGGGTGTTGGCCCGATCGATGTACATTTGCTCCCTCAGCGCCTCCGCCGAAGGGAAGCGCAGTTCTTCGCGCAGACGGTGCAGAAAGTCCAGCTTGAGCGGCTCCGCATAGATGTCCCGCGAAAAATCGAGCAGGTGGGCTTCGACCATAGGCGAGTGGGAGTCGAACGTGGGCCGTGTGCCGACATTGACCAGCGCGTCGAAGTGCTCAGCGTGCAGATGGGCCCGGCAGATATAGACACCGTTTGCCGGCAGAAGCGGGTCGCCTGGAAGCTGCAAATTCGCCGTAGGAAATCCTAGCCGGCGCCCGCGCTCGTCGCCGTGTTCGACGACGCCGCTCAATCGATAGGGACGTCCCAGGCAACCGTTGGCCTGGACGAGGTCACCGTCTTTGAGCGCGCGGCGAATGCGGCTACTGCGGACGGGATAGCCGCCCCACGGCACATTTTCCGCGAAAATATGCACCGCAAATCCACAGTGCGCCCCCATGGCCTGGAGAAACGGGATGTTCCCTTCATGATTGTGTCCCAGGGCAAAGTCCGGCCCAACCCACAGGCCGGCCAGGGCTAACTTCTCGACGAGCCACGTCACAAAATCCGCCGCCGGGATCGAGGCCACGTTATGGTCGAAGGGCTGCACGACGATGCCGTCCGGTTCGAGCGCTTCCAGCAATTCAAGCCGCTCCTCCAGGGTCGAAAGCACACCGTGTTTAGGGTGACCCAAAACCTGGCGCGGCAGTGGATCGAACGTCAGCACCACTGCCTGCATATCCGCCTGGTGTGATTCGGTGACCATGCGTCGAATCAAGGCCTGATGCCCGATATGGACGCCGTCAAAAGCCCCAATCGTCAACCCTGTCGGTCCTCTCAACGTTAACGACGCTACATCCCGCCTGATCCACATTTTTATCTCCGTCGCATGACCAGCAGACTTATGCCCTTGTCGCGCCTGCGTTTCTCGATCCGCCATAGCTTGCCGGGTTGGATGGCCTTCTCCAGACGGGTGATGGGCGTGGAAGCAGCCGTTATCAAGGCCATTCCGCCTGGGACGAGCTGCGCGGCGGCCTGTTCCATTAACTGTTCTGCCGCTGCCGGCCCTTCTTCCTCGCGCACCACCCCGGCGAGCAGGTCAACGCTCTGTCCCGCGGCTTGAGGGGAGAGGCCGACCTGGTGTGCCGTCGTGAGACGCGATTCAGGGCAACCGTTCTGGACGAGGTTGTAGCGGGCGCACCGCAGGCTTAACAGGTCGCGGTCCACCAGAGCGATGTCGGCCGGCTGAAGCAGTTTCCACAGCGCGACGGGGATGTGCCCCTGGCCCGGATTGAAGATGACTGCGTGGCCCAGCGGCGTTCCTTGCATCCTCCTCAGCTCTTCCACCAACAACGCACTCCGGTAGCTGAGGGTGTCGAATTCCGGCAGCCCGCGCACGGTCTGCAGCGGGAAAGCCAGTTGGCCGACGGAGAGCATCACGTTGTCGCGGTGATAGAGGCCGGCGGCAAAGCCGTTCTCGAAGGGGCGCCGTCGGTCGCGGTACGCCGTGGAAAAACGATAGTGGAAGATGGCGTGGCCGGAGCGCGTCTCCTGGAAGATAATCTCAATGTCGGGATCATCCAGGATATGCGCCACGGTGGCTTCCAACGCCGCGACCACCACGATGGCAACCATGCCGTCCGGCGTGAGGAAATGGCCGGCGTCGCGCAGCAGGCCGGCGATGACCGTCTCGCCCGCTTTGCCGGGGATGTTGGAGAGGATGAGGTCGAAGTCTCGCGCCGTCACGTCGTCATAGCCCAGGCTGCCGTAGACGAGCACGTCGGCGCTGTGGTTGAGCGCCGCATTCTGGCGGGTGTAGTCCACGGCCAGCGCATCCCGATCCACCAGGTGGACGACGCTATCGGGATACCGCTTCTTCAGCGTCAGCCCCAGGGGGCCGTAACCGCAGCCGAGATCCAAAATTTTGTGGAACGAGGACGCCGCGTCGAGACTGCGCAGTAAGCGCACCGTGCCCACATCGACCTGGTGGCTACTGAACAAATCCTGACTGATGTGAAATCTGAGCGTCTGCCCGGCGTGATAAAAATCCAGGGTCTTCTTGTAATAAACGTCCGGCATACAATCTCGTTAAGAAAGAATCGGTGCATCATGGAGGGATGGCTATGGCCGGTCTCCTGACTGCGCCGCCGCAAGTCAAAAATCAAAAATCGGCTCGATCGGCTCAATCTGCTGACAGAACCAGCTTGGGCCGCCACATCCCCGCTGTGCCGGGAATCAACACGGCGACGAGTCGTCCGGCGGCATTGTACGCTTGGATCCATGCCGCGTCGGGAGGTCCATCCAGCGGGAAAGTTTGACCGTAGCCGACCGCCCGTTCCTGCTCTGGCGTGAGCGTGACCACCGGCAAACCTGTGAGCGCCGCCTGCGGTGGAAGCAAGGCTTCCGCCAGGCGCCCCGCTTCGGCCAACGCGCGTAGCTCCTCCAGCGAATGGCTCTGCGCAAGTGTGAAATCGCCGGCGACGGTGCGGGTGAGCGCCGTCACGTGCGCTCCACAGCCAAGCGCCTGCCCTAGATCGTGGGCCAGACTGCGGATGTATGTGCCTGCCGAGCATACGACTTCGATGGTCATGTCGGGCAGCGCCCAGTCGAGCACATCCAGCCGGTAGATGGTCACCGGGCGTGGCTTACGTTCCACTTCTTGCCCGCGTCGGGCCAATTGGTAGAGCTTTTGTCCCCGGATTTTGACGGCGGAATACATCGGCGGCACCTGGGCCATCGTCCCCCGAAAATGGACGAGCGCCGCTTCGATCTCAGCCTGACTCACCGTCACCGGACGGCGCTCCACGATGTCACCGTCGGCATCGCAGGTCGTCGTCGTGGCGCCCAGGCGCAGGGTGGCGCGATAGGTCTTGTCGCTGCCGTGGATGAACGGCGCCAGCCGCGTCGCTGCGCCGATGAGCATCACCAGCACACCCGTCGCCGGCGGGTCGAGCGTGCCGGCGTGCCCTACCCGGCGTGTCCCCGCCATACGCCGCACCGCATCGACCACATCATGCGAGGTCATTCCGGCCGGTTTGTTGACGACGAGGAGACCGTTCATGTTTTAGCTATCAGCCGTCAGCTTGCAGTGGCGCGCGAGTTCGGCGCGTGCGAGGGACAGGACGCGCTCCTGCGCCACGGCCAAAGTTCCGGAGACAGAACATCCGGCGGCCTGTTGGTGTCCGCCGCCCTCCAACGCTTTCGCCAGCGGCGCCACGTTGTAGCCCGGACGAGAACGCAGGCTCACCTTCACCGTGCCGTCGTGCATTTCGAGGAAGGTCGCCATGATCTGCGCTTCGGCCACCCGGGCGATGAGATTGCCCAGGTCGAGGTCATCGTGGTCTTCGATGCCGAGTTCGATCTTCTCTGCCAGGGAGAGCGTCGTCCAGGCCAGTTCGCCGTCAAGCTGCAAATGAGCTAAAGCCACACCCCAACCGCGCATTTGCCGATACGGGACCGAGTCCAGGCTTTTTTCCATCACGCCGGGATAGTCGCCGCCGGCCTCGATGAGCCGGCCGACGAATCTAAGCACGTCCGGCGACGTGTTGGCGGTGCGCAGACCACGGGTGTCGGTCAGGATGCCGGCGAGCAAACACGTCGCCATATCGCCGTCCAACGGCACGCCGAGCGCGTCGATGAGCGCGGCCATGGGCAGCGCCGTCGCGGCGGCCTGGGGATCGACCAGGTTGACATCGCCGAAATTATCGTTGGTCTCGTGATGATCGATCACCAGAAGGGGGAACCTGTCGCGCCAGGACGCCCGGTAAATCCCTTCCGTGCGGTTCAAATCGCTCAGGTCGACGGCGATGACGAGATCAAAATCCGCCTCGTCCGGCGCCGCGTCGAGGTAAGCTGCGGCGCCCGGCAGGTATGTCAGGGCTGCCGGGAGCGGGTGGACGCAGGCGAGCAGCGGCGCTTGGCCCAACTGCATGAGCGCCAGCCGCAGTGCCAGGGCACTGCCGATGGTATCACCATCAGGGCGGGGATGGGAGATCAGCAGTGGGCGCCGACTTTTTTGAAGCAGTGCCACCGCCGGCGGTAGGCTTGCCAACACATTCTCAGTCGCTGGAGTCGTCATCCGTCAAGTCATCCGCCAGGTCTTCTGCGATGTGGTGCCCCTCCGCGGAATGCTCGGGCCATTGTTGTTGCAACAATTCCTCGATCCTCGCGCCATGCGCTAACGAGGGGTCGTAAGTAAACACCAGCCGTGGCACGTTGCGCAGGCGCAACGTGGGCGCCATCTCATTGCGCAACCAGCCCGCGGCGCCATCCAGCACCGTCTGAGTCGCGGCAATCTCGTCCGCCGAACCGATGATGCTGTAAAAAACTTCGGCGCGCGTCGTATCGCGGTTGACCACCACATCAGTAATGGTGACATCGGCCAGGCGTGGATCGTTGCTTTCCTCCAGGAGGAGTTGGGTGATCTTGCGGCGGAGCATCTGATTCACGCGCCCCAGGTATTTTTTGCTCATAATTTGACCTCCTATACTGCGACCCGCTCCATCACGTAAAATTGTAAGCGATCTCCGGGTTCAACCGCGTCAAATCCCTCCAGCCTGACGCCGCATTCAAAATTTTGCCGTACTTCGCGCACATCCTTGTCGAAATGCTTAAGTGAGTTGAGCGCTCCCTCGTGAATGACCTGGTTGTTGCGCCACACGCGCACTTTGGCCTGGCGTTGGATCACGCCATTGGTGACATAACAGCCGGCCACACGTCCGATCTTGGGGATTTCGAAAGTCTGGCGGACCTGCGCTTCGCCGATCACTTTCTCGGCGTAGACCGGACTGAGCATCCCTTTAACGGCCTTTTCGACATCGGCGACAATCTCGTAGATGATGTTATACGTTTTGATGTCCAGATTCTCCATATCGGCTCGGCGACGCGCCGCCGGGTCAGGATCGACGCGGAAGCCGATGACGATGGCCTCCGAAGCCAGGGCCAGGTTGATGTCGGATTCACTGATATTGCCGGCTGCCGCGTGGATGATCTGCACTTTAACCTCATCGTTGCTGAGGCGTTCCAGGCTGTTGACGATAGGTTCGATGGAGCCCTGGACATCGGTTTTGAGGACGATATTGAGTTCTTTGATCTGCCCCTCCCGAATCCGGTTGGAAATGTCATCCAGCGACAGGGGACGTGTAGCGCGCGCCAGGTCTTTGGAGCGGGCTTCTTCCTGACGTTTCTGGGCGATAGCTCGTGCGATGTGCTCATCTTTGACGACTTCCAGGCGGTCGCCGGCGTCGGGCACGTCGTGCAGGCCGACGATGACCGTAGGTGTGGCCGGCGGCGCCGTGCGGTGGTGTTTTTCGTTCTCATCTTCCAGCGCGCGGATCTTGCCCCAGGTCTTGCCGACGACAACGGTGTCGCCGGTATGCAGCGTCCCGTTTTGGATCAAAACGGTAGCCAGCGGCCCCTGCCGTTTGTCCAGACGGCCTTCCAGGATGGTGCCCACAGCCTCCCGTTCGGGGTTGGCCTGTACACAGGCTTCATCCGCGACCAGAAGAATCGCTTCCAGGAGATCTTCCAGGCCCAGGTGTTTTTTGGCGGAGACCGGAATGACCATGGTCTCGCCGCCCCACTCGTCCGGCGTTAGCCCCTGCTCGCTCAACTGCCGTTTGACGACTTCAGGCTGAGCGTTCGGTTTATCGATTTTGTTCAAGGCGACAATGATGGGGACGTGCGCTGCGCGGGCGTGGTTGATGGCCTCAATGGTCTGCGGCTGTACACCGTCATCGGCGGCGACCACCAGCACAGCGATGTCGGTGGTATTGGCGCCGCGCGCACGCATGGCGGTAAACGCTTCGTGCCCCGGCGTATCCAGGAAGGTGATCCGCCGACCATTGTGTTTGATTTGATAGGCGCCGATGTGTTGGGTGATGCCGCCGCTTTCTTCGTCCACGACGTTGGTATGTCGAATGGCATCGAGGAGGGAAGTTTTGCCGTGATCCACGTGTCCCAAAACGGTGACCACGGGGGGACGACTGCAAAGGTCCTCTGGCGCTTCCGCGGCGAGAAGGATTTGCCAGGCTGAAAGTTCGGTCGGGGTCTCTTCTTTGAGTTCGGCGTAGGGCTGTTTGGCCTCGAAGCCAAACTCGCTGGCGATGACCGCCGCTGTATCGAAATCGATCTGCTGGTTGATGCTGGCAAGGACCCCATTACTCATCAGGATTTTGATGATCTTGATCGGCGTCTCCCCTAATAATTCGGCCAAATCACGGACGGTGATAATTTCTGGAATCGTGATTTCTTTCTGTTCCATATTCAGACCTCCTCTATCAGATTTTCGGCCCCGGGAATGGCTCTGGCGTCCATCTCCAGGGTCTCTGGAAGGGCGGCGGCATACCGCTGCAAAACCGCCATCTCCTCCGTTGTCAGGGTCGTGCGCAAGGCGTGATGGAGAGCGCCGCGCTGTAGAGCGAGGGTCCAGCACGCCCGCTGGCGGCACAGATAGGCGCCGCGGCCCTTCTGTTTCCCTGTTTCGTCCACCACCACGCCGCCTTCAGTGAGGCGGACAACCCGTACCAGGTCCCGCTTCGCGCGTTGCATCCGACACGCGACGCATGTGCGTGCCGGAACATGTTTTTGTCGTGGCTGCCGTTTCTTTTTCACCGTAGACTCCGCTTATAAACACAAAAAGGACGCCAGCAGTCTGTCTGGCGTCCCTCTTGTCCTCCCCTCTGGACAATGAGTATCCCGCTAGGATAATCTTAATTCACGTCGTCTCTGCATCATCGATCGCATTTCCGACGGCAATCAGGACTTACAGCAAGACTGCATATCAATCACGGACCTAAAGCTAAAACTCATCCCCAAAATTATCCCACATGTCCTTGGGACGACGACGTTGGCGCACCACAAAGGTCTCACCGGTTTTGTCGTCATAAAGAACGGTGCGGCCTTTCTTCTTCTTGCGTTTGTCTTTGTTCTCGTCATCTTCCTCAAGGAGTTCATCATCCTCGAATACATTGACATAACTCTCGGCAAATTTTACCTGTTGGCCCTCTTCCGCTTCGGTCGCCTCCACCGTTGCGACCGTCACATCGGCCGTCACGGCCTCGGCGACTTCCGGCGCGGTTTCCGCTTCCCGCGCGACTTCTGTCTCTTCGACCTCGCCGCCGACCTTCTCAGTGGGGGCAACGGCTTCCACAGGCAGGACGGCGATGCTCTCAACCGCCGCTGTACCCTCGCTCTCACCGCCCGCACCGGCCTCTCCTACCACCGGCGCTTCCACTGCTGCGATGTATTGCAGACCGCTGGCGGCCATCGCGTCTTTGATCTCACGCAGCGCTTTGACGCCGATGCCTTCAATCATCAACATGTCCTCATCGCCCAACGCCAGACGCTCCATCACGTCCCCGACGTTGCTCACACCACTGTTGATGAGGTGACTGTAGACCTTATCGGACAGGATGAGAGTCTTGAGGTCCTGCGCATACGCGGCGCGCGGCACGCTGGCCTGCGCTGCCTGTTGTGCCTTGCGGCGTTCGGCATTGGCCTTCTCTTGCGCCGAGCGCCGAGCGCGGGCCTGCCGTATGGCCGGACGGTCAGCATCGCGCCGGGTGATGATGGCCTGGCGCACAGCTTCCACCGTCGTTTTGATGATGCGGCGCTCTTCGTCAGTATAGGGATAGGGGTCGGTTTCGTGAGCGCGCATGATGGCGGCCAGGCGCGGAATGAAGGGCGCGGCGGTCTTGAGCGTATCCAGCAGCTCCGGCGTCGAGTTGACCTGTTCCAGCGCCCATAATGCGGCCTCGGTGGCCCCTTGGATGTCGATCCGCCAGCCGGTCAACTTCGCAGCTAGACGGGCGTTTTGCCCCGCCCGCCCGATCGCCAGCGAAAGTTGATCGTCCAACACGACGACCGAGGCGGTGCGCCCGCCGGGATTGTTCTCATCCAGGACGACGCTGAAGACATCTTTCATGCTTAGGGCATTGGCGATGAAAATCGCCGGGTCCTGATTCCATTCGATCACGTCGATGCGCTCGTCGTGCAGTTCGTTGGAAATCGTCTGGATGCGAATGCCCCGCATGCCCACACAGGCGCCGACCGGATCAAGGCCGACCTGACGGCTGGAGACGGCGACTTTGGCGCGCACCCCCGCCTCGCGGGCCACAGCGTTGATCTCAACCTGCCCGGCGCGAATTTCCGGCACTTCCAACTCCAAGAGCCGGCGCAACATCAACGGGTGACTGCGGCTGACGACGATTTCGGGACCACGGGAGGTGCGCTTCACCTCCAGGACATAGACCCGGATCTTCTGATGGAGCATGTAATGTTCCCCTGGAATTTGTTCACGTCGGGGCATATGCGCTTCTTCAGTGCGTTCCAGGTGCAGGGTGACGCCGTGGGGGGCCACAGATTGAACCGTGCCGATGATGATTTCGTTTTCCTGACGGCTGAAACGGTTGAATTGACTTTCCCGCTCCGCTTCGCGCAGCCGCTGGGTGATCACCTGTTTGGCAGTCTGCGCGGCGATGCGGCCAAAGTTGTGCGGCGTCACATCCACCATCAACAGCTCGTCGAGCTGGATGCCGGGCTGCAGACCGCGCGCCTCATTGAGCGTGATCTGGGTAAGGGGGTCTTCCACCGTTTCCACAGCTACCTTTTCCAGGAAGATGCGCGCCAAACCGGTCTCCAGACTGATATCAGCCGTGACGTTTTGCGTAGCGTCGACCTTCCAGTCGCGTCGGTAAGCGGTGACCAGCGCCGCGCGAACGGCGTCCAGTACAACCTCCCGTGGCAAACTATACTCAGCGCATATTTGATTGAACGCCAGGGAGAACTCACTTTTCATGACCCATCTGCCTCCCACATCTCGTCAAGTACAATCTACAAAGAAAAGTGGGGGGACTCCCCACTTTTCCAATGCGCGATGGCGCATCTACCTATCTTGTGCTAGGATTATAACATACTTATAAGGTTTACGCAAGGGTTAGAATCGATTTGGGTGCAACACATCCCAAAGAAAACGCCCCGGAGGCCACAAAAACCATCCGGGGCACTGATATGGATGTTCTACGACGCTCCGTGCTTTAGCGCGGAGGACGCGCCTTAATGCTCTTGGTGTTTCTTGTGTTCGTCGTCGTCCTTCACAAAGGCGTTGAGCACGACGCTGACGATGCTGACGATGAGCGCGCCCCAGAACGCCGGCCAGAATCCGTCGATGTAGAAGCCCACGTGGAAGATGCTGTTCGCCACCCACGCCGACAGCAGCAACGTCAAAGCATTGACCACCAACGTGAACAGCCCCAGGGTGAGCAAAATCAAAGGACAGGTGAGGACTTTGAGCAGTGGGCGGACAAAGGCGTTGATCAGCCCCAGAATCACCGCCATCACGGCATAGGCGACCCAGCCGCCGCCGTCGACATGGATGCCGGCCACCAGCCATGCCGCTACAAACAAAGACAAAGCGCTAATCGCCCAACGAATAATGAGTTTCATGCTGTTCTCCTTATATTCTCCTTGTCCATAGTTGCCGCGGATTCAGAGTTCACCGCGGCGATAAAAACTCTGTGCCCTCTGGGATAGGAATTTTCAGCGGCACAGGTTCAGTTTATCTACGTACAGGATCACCGAAAGTTTCTTTTCTGCGGATCCTGGCAACTTGTTGGAGAGATTGAACGGTAAACTTTGAGTCTTGTGGACGTAGCCACTTTTTTAATGGCTTACCCTCTCTCCCCTTTCCCCCGCTTACGGGGGAAAGGGGAGAATTTTTTTGAGGGGGTCGCAGCCCGCCTGCAAAAACTCTTATTTTTTCTCCCCCTCCCCAGTCTGCTGGGGGGGCAGGGGGAGGAGAAATCTCCCCACAGCCCACAGGACTCACAGAACTAAACGGTTACATTGCATGACATCCCCCCAAGGGACAACGGAATCCCGAACTTGTTCGGGCATGCCCCCTATAGCCGACCGTGCCTGCCCCCGTCGGGGCTTACGGTGGCGCGGTCGAAGACCGGCTACGGCGAGTCGCTCTGATCGCAGCCGGTTCATAGGCCACCGGCAGCGCACAACATGCGTCGAATGAGACAATCTCGTACCCCGCGTCGCGGGCATAGCGCAGCGTCTTCGGCGACGGCAGTTCCATCCGCACGACGCCCGCCTGCAGCGCCGCCCGTTCAAGGGCCTCGCGGAGAGGACGGGTGCGTGGACGCATGCAGCCGAGCGCGCTCTCCGCTTCCGGGAACAGCACCTTGATTTCAGTGACGACGTGCGCCACGGCCTCCGGCCCCGGCGCGGGCGCGTCCGCCAGTGGGGTGCCACGGGTCGGCGCGAAGACGATGACGACGATGGTGTGCGGCGCGGCACCTGCTGCCGCGATCGGGCGCAGCAGCCCGGCTTCGTCGCCGTTGTAGACGGTGACATGCGGCACGACGTCGATCCCGGCGGCGCGCAGGGTATGGTAGGCGGCGATGAAGTCGGCAGTGGTGGTGTCCAGGCCGAGCACGCGCTGCATCACTTCGTCGCTTGGAATGTCCAGGGAGGCGAAGTCCACGGCACCTGCCAATTTTTGCGCCGTGGCGGCGTCGATCAAGCCGGGATGCAGGTTGAGGATCAGTCCCGTCTCCTGCTTGACCTGCCGGATGGCGTCGGCCATTGCGGCCAGGTTGAGGAGCGCCCCGCCCGTGTCCGATCCGCCGCTTAACAGCGCGCCAACGGCGCCGTTCTGCTGCAGAACGCGGCAACGTTCCCACAGCGCCTCCGGCGTTTCTGCGGACAGCATCCCGCCAAGGTAGGTGGCGTTGCAGTGGCGACAGTGCAGTTCGCATGCCGCGCCGGAAAGCGAGAGCGGCGGAAACCTGGGAAGCGGGGAGTAGATCTTGAGCCGCACCGTCACGCCGCCTTCAGCAACGCCGCGACGACATCATCCACGTCCGCACCTACCACTTGGACCTCACCGGCAAAAAACGCTTCCACCCGTGCACGCAGCGCCGTTTCGTCCAACAGCACGCCAGTCAACAGGCGTTCAAGGTCTTCGATGGCCTCTTCGGGGTGCATAAAGAAGTCGCCGGTGAGTTCGATGGTCTGGATAAGCGGCGGTGCATCGGCACTCACCGTCATCCGCACGCGCCATAGCTTGCCGCCGCCGGCCTTATAATCAGCGCTTAAAGTTCCAGGTTGGGTTGGCATAACGTTCCTCCTTGATGCGCCCGGCGAGCGCCCATTCGGCAGCGCTTGCCGTTCCCGGTGACAAATGAATGTCCAATATCTCGGTAAAGCCGGCGACCATCGCCTGGATGACGGCGTCTTTATCCACCGTCCCAACCTCGCGGCGGATGGATGTCACCCGCTCCGCGACGCCCTGGATGAGCTTGTCGCGGATTTTTTCGTTGGGAACTTTGAGCAGTGAGAACATCAGCGGCGGGTTTACATCACACAACAGCGTGCCGTGTTGCAGGATGCCGCCGAAGCGCCGCGTCTGCGCGTTGCCTGAAATCTTCTTCCCCTTCACGAGGATGTCGTTGATCGGCTCGAATTCCGCGTCCAGGCCGAGCCGCCGGAAGCCCGCGATCAATCCGCCGCACAGCAGAGTGTAAGAATCCAGCACCTTTTTGGGGATGCCGGGGTAGTCATCCTTGACTGCCAGCGAGTACGTGATTTCACCATCGTGAGCGTGAAAGACCGCGCCACCGCCGGTGAGTCGGCGGATAACGTCCACGCCCTTCTCGCGGCACACGTCCAGGTCCGCTTCCTGTTCGATGCCCTGGAAGTAGCCGATGGACACCGCCGACGGGTTCCAGCCGTAAAAGCGCAGCGTGGCCGGCGACGTGCCCGCTGCCACACAGCGCAAAATCGCCTCGTCCAGCGCCATGTTGTCGAACGCCCGCATGTCGCCGGTCAGCAACAGCCGCCATTCTTGTTGAGCCATACCACCTCCAGTACTGACTAAAGTTTCTTGTATCTATTCAGGCCGGTCAACCTGGCGAAACAACTTATTCCATACCGGATTTGGCGTGGATTTTGGTATGCCAGGCACTTTTGAATGACGAGATAGGCGTGTTTCTATCAGCCCATTCCCCCTCTTTCTCGCCCCCTTCTTCCCCGCTTGCGGGAGAGAAGGAGGTTGGGGGATGAGAAGGCCAGCGCCTATAGCCAAAGTGTCAACCCATGAGGCACCCTCCCCAAAGTCCCGTTCGCCACCTGGCAAGAGCGGCTGAATAGTTTCTCTTTCCATGTCAGCAGATTGAGCAGATTGGTTTAGCAACGGTCAAAGATCTGCTAAATCGGCTGCTGAGCAAGATAGTGCCGCAGGGCCTCGCGGGCGGCGGATTTTTCGTCGTCGGTGAGAGGGACGGGATGATTATACATCGCGCCGCCGGGCCGCTCGTTGTACATCGGGCGATTGCAGTGGGGACAGCCGCTGGTGCGGAAGGGCGTCCCGGCCTCGATGGTGTGCTCCAGCACCGCCGCATCAACGTTGAGCGATGTGAGCTTGCCGCCAGCGAAGGTCATATCCTCCACCCGCGCCAGGTCGTGGACGATCAGGGAGCGAGCGAGTTGCAGGGCGCGATACCGTTCGAGCGGCGGTGGATCGCAAGTCAATGCCGTCCCCCGCACCGGCGTGAAGGCGAACAGCGCGAGGGTGCAGCCTTTGTCGTGGAACGTCTGGAATGCCTGCACCAATTCTTCGTCGGTCTCCCCCAGCCCGGCGATGCAATGCACCGAACCGACGCCGAAAACCTCAATCGTATCATCCACGAATTGCATGGAGCGCTGCCAGCTAAAGCCCGGCTTTATGGCGTTGAACAGTGTCTCGGTCGCGCAGTCCAGCCCCACCCCCACGCGCTCCACGCCGGCCTCTTTGAGCGCGATGAGCCGGTCTTTGTCCACGGGGTTCATGCAGACCGACAGAGGCGCGTCGGAAGCGGCTTTGAGCTGGCGCACGGTCGTCAGGAGATCGGGCAGCAGGTCGGGGTACAGCAAGGTCTGGATGCACAGCCGCCGCACGTCGTCATTTGCCCGCAACCTTTCGAGCACAGCGGAAAGGTCGAACTCAGGCCAGATGACGCGCGAGAGCCGTTGGTGGTCCGCATCGCTGTGCCGGGACTGCGTGCAAAACCGGCACGCGCCCAGGCACGTCTCGCCGAGCAGGGTGTAGATGGTCGTCGGCGGCGCCGCCATCTTCGCGGAGCGTAATCCAAGCTGCACCGCCGAACCGATGCTGAGCCGAATGTGCGTCACCGTTGATGATACTTTGTCATTCAGAAACAAGAATTATAGAACTGTCCAAATTATGAATGATGCCGACCGAGGGCTGAAGCTTATTCCCTAGAGTAGGTTTGGTGCTCATTTTGGTATGCCAGGTGCTTTTGGATGACAAGATATAGGACTTACGCAAATTTCCGTTTGTAGTGGCGGCTTCAGCCGTTCTTAGCTCCTAAGAGACGCCTGAAGGCGTCACTACAAATCCTCCGCCGCTTGATTCGAGCCAGGCTTGCGTAAGTCCTGGATATTCGTGTTTCTATAAAACTCATCCCCTCTTCCCCAGAAAAAGGGGGGCTTTTTTTGTAGGGGGTGTGGGGGGCAGCGAAGCCACCCCCCACACCCTCACTTTTTCGCTCCCTGCTCCTCCGCTGGCGGGGGAGCAGGGAGTTGGGGGGATGAGAGGGTCAGCACATATAGCCGCAGTGTCAATCCATGCTGCACCCTCCCCAAAGTCCCGTTCGCCACCTGGCAAGGGTGGCTGAATAGTTACTATTAATGAGAACGCCTCAGCTTGTACTGAGGCGTTCTCGTATGCAACCATCTCAGGTGCCCTCAACGGGATTCGAACCCATGTACCAGGCTTGAAAGGCCTGTGTCCTAGACCTGGCTAGACGATGAGGGCTGATGGAGAAAATTGTAACACAAAGCATGGGACTGTCAAGCGCGTTTTTTTCTGCATTTTATCAATCGTTCGTCATTTGGTATGGATATGGTAAAATAACCCTGTGATTGAAGAACAAAAATCCAAAGGAGAACCGCGCCCACCGCTCGGCATCCTGGCCTGTCTGGCGGCCGGTTTCGAGATTACCGCGCGTCATCCAACAACCCTGGCCGTTCCTTTATTGCTGGACGTATTTCTGTGGCTGGGCCCGCGTCTCTCGTTATCGCCGCTATTTGTGGCGATGGAGCGGCTCTTCCGGCAATTGTTCTTGACCGAAAACCTGGCGGCCCTGCCGGACGCCCAACAAACGTCGCTGTTGCTGAGTCAGACGCTCAACGATCTGGCAGCGCGCTACAATCTCTTTTCCATGTTGACCCCGGCGCCGCTGCTGGGTGTGCCCGCGCTGATGACCTCGCGGATGACCGTGGAGCGCCCGCTTGGCCCGCGCCAGGAGATGGTGATCGCGTCGGTGTTGGTGGCGCTGCTCGTAGGGGTGGTGTTGCCTGTCGTGGGGATGGGACTCAGCGCGCTTTATTTACGCAGTATAGGACGGCGGGTGATCGATGAGACGGAGGTTCCTCTTGTCGGGTCGCCGACGTTCCTGGCGCTGTGGGGAAAGTTTATGCTTTTCGCGTTGATCGTAGGGATCATCGTGGCAATGTTATCCATGATCGGGCTTTCATTGGCTGCCCTGGTCGGCCTGTTGAGCACAGGATTGGCTTTGTTGGTGCTAATGTCGGTCTTTTCACTGGCTATGTTTACCGTGTTCCATTTGGTCTTTGCTATTCCGGGGATAGTGCAGTTACAGCACTCGCTATTCCGCGCCATCCGGGAAAGCATTCTGCTCACCCGCGGAGATTTCGTCAACGTCACTTTCTTGATTTTGCTGATGCTGATCATCTCACGCGGATTCAATGTGGTGTGGACCTTGCCCGATCCGGCGACGTGGGCCAATTTGATCGGCATCGCCGGACATGCTTTTGTCAGCACGGCGCTGACAGCAACGTTGTTCGTCTTTTATCAGGATCGCCTGAACTTCTTACCGCCGACGCCGCAAACTGCGGTGGTCAAAGAAGCGCCGGCCATCCATTGAGGGAGGCGTGAAATCGTCAGGGTGTGTCCCCTTGCCGGGAAATTTATCCTGGTTGGATGAAGAGATAGCGTGAGTTGGCGACTCGCCTGCAAAACCGACTATTTTGTGAGGAATTCATCATGAACTGTACTCGTGAAGGGGGCGGTTCACCAGCGGTGGAATGAAAACTTTTCACCACGCAGGGCACGCAGGACACACAGAATTTGAGTTTTTCTCTGTGAACTCTGGGTGCTCTGGGGCTATTTTTAGAGGAGAAGATGTCATGGTTCCAAAAGCAAAAAACGAGACAGCAAAGTATGATGCCTCTACCATCCAGGTTCTGGAAGGGTTGGAGGCCGTGCGCCGCCGCCCCGGCATGTACGTCGGCGGGACAGACGTGCACGCGCTGCATCACCTGGTCTACGAGGTGGTCGATAACTCCATTGACGAGGCCCTGACCGGGGCCTGCGATCACATCCGTGTCATTGTCGCCCGTGACTTGAGCGTTGCGGTGATCGACAACGGGCGCGGTATCCCCATCGGTATTCATCCTGAAAAAGGCGTTTCAGCCTTACAGTTGGTGTTGACGACGCTCCATGCCGGCGGCAAGTTTGGTCAGGGCGTGTACAAGGTCTCCGGTGGTCTGCACGGCGTGGGCGTCTCGGCGGTGAATGCCCTTTCGGAATGGATGGAGGCCGTCGTCAAATCCGACGACGGCAAGATTTACCGCCAGCGTTATGAGCGCGGCATCCCGGTTACCGGCGTCGAGCCTATCGGCAAATGTGACCCCCAGGACACGGGGACGACGATAACTTTTCGCTTTGACCCGTTGATTTTCAAGGAGGCGGATTTGAACTACAACTTCGAGACGTTGGCGCAGCGCTTCCGCGAAATGGCATTCGTCACCCGCGGCGTCACTATTGACCTGATCGACCAGCGCGAGGAACCCTTCCCCCGCCAGATGAGTTTTCACTTCGAAGGCGGCATCCTTTCATTCGTCAAGTACCTCGACCGCAACCGCAAGGCGCTGCATGACCCGATTTACGTCGAGAAAGAGAGCGAGGGCATTGTGGTCGAAGTCGCTTTGCAATACTCCGACAGCTTCAACGAGACGGTCCTCGCTTTTGCCAACACGATCAACACCGTCGATGGCGGCACACACCTGACCGGTTTCCGTACGGCGCTTACTCGCACGATCAACGATGTGGGGCGCAAACTGTCGGTCCTCAAAGACAGCGACCCCAACCTCACCGGCGACGACGTCCGCGAGGGGCTCACCGCCGTCGTCAGCGTCAAAGTGCCTGACCCGCAGTTTGAGAGCCAGACGAAAGTCAAGCTGATGAACCCGGAGGTGCGCTTCGCCGTTGAAGCGGCGACCGCCGAGGCGGTGGCCGAATTCTTCGAGACGGATCCACGCGCGGCCCGGCGCATCGTCGATAAGGGCCTCACCGCGTCCAAAGCCCGGGACGCGGCCCGTAAAGCGCGCGACCTGGTCATCCGCAAGAGTGCGCTGGAAAGCCTGACCTTGCCCGGCAAGCTGGCCGACTGCTCCAGCCGCGACCCCTCGAACAGCGAACTGTTCATCGTTGAGGGGGACTCGGCCGGCGGCTCGGCCAAACAGGGCCGTGACCGCCATTTTCAGGCCATTCTGCCCCTGCGGGGAAAAATCCTCAATACCGAACGCGCCGGCTTGAACAAAATCCTGGCTAACAAAGAGGTGCAGGCGCTCATCTCAGCGCTCGGTTGTGGCGTGAGCGATCAGTTTGAGGTGAATAACCTGCGCTACAATCGCATCATCATTATGACCGATGCCGATGTCGATGGCGCGCATATCACCACCCTGCTGTTGACTTTCTTCTTCCGCTATATGCAGCCGCTGATCGAACAGGGCCATCTTTACATCGCGCAGCCACCGCTTTATCTGGTCAAGTCGGGCAAAGACGCGCAGTATGCTTACAGTGACGGTGATCTTGAGGTGGTCATGAAGGCGTTCGACGGTCGCAAAGTCACGTTGCAGCGCTACAAGGGGTTGGGGGAAATGAACCCGCAGCAATTATGGGAAACCACGATGGACCCGACGCAGCGTACCCTGGTTCAGGTGACCATCGAAGACGCAGCCGAGGCCGACCAAATTTTCTCGATGCTGATGGGCAGTGAAGTTCCACCGCGCCGTCGGTTTATCCAGAGTCACGCCCGCGAAGTGCAGAATCTGGACGTGTAGGCGCCATGCGCCTGCCCCGGCCATATCCAGGGCGTTTCCGTTTTTCGCCGTCGCCTAAAGTTCTGGCCCGCTCTCTACTGCCTGATCCAGGGGACAAATGCGCTCGACCGTCAAACGCTCGGTCCCATAACCGTACCAGGTGAAGAACGCGGCGGTGTCGACATGGGCGGCGATGAAATCCTCTGCTGCCACACAGGCCGCCAGCGCATCGCCGGTAGCCTTGTAGGCTTCCAGCATAGCTGTGGCGGCATCGGGATAAGGATTAGAGGGCGTGCTGTCTGATCGAGATATCAGACCGACCTGGAGCTGCCGCATCGCCGCCACGTCGCCTCGTTGGGCATAGACGATCATGGCCTCCATCGTCGCATAGCCGACAATGCGCGCCCAGGCTTCGGGGGTGAGCCAGCCCTCATCAGCGTAGACACCAGGATAATGGACCACGGCCAAAGCCAGCTCGAGCGCGGTGTCCCCATCCTCGTTTGTCAGTGCGGTGTTGGCGTCGAGCATCTGGAAATACGGATGCGGGTCTGGATCGGGCGTGTCTTCGACCAGACGATAGGCACCGTCGCGCCAATCAAAACGCAAGGTATGCTGGCGCTGCAATCCCGCCCCCACGGAGCCATACAGCCCACCGTGCATGACCACTTCCAGGATGCCGTCACCGTCATCGTCGGTGAAGGTGTAGTCTGTATACGCTTGTGTGATGGGATCGGCAACCTCATCGCGCCAGCGCTGCCCATCCCATTGCCCGATGATCAGTGAGGTAAAGCACGTGCTGGCGCCACACTCGTGGTGCTCTATCACCACGTCGGGATGTCCATCGGCGTTGACATCATCGACCATGAGCAGTACGGGATGGGACACTTCCCACGTCTGTTCATCGGCGATGATGATAGAAGCCGGCATGAACAGGCCGTCGCGCCGGTGGAAGAGCAACAAGTAGCCAGGACAGAACGTCATTCCGCAGGCCATGTCACGCGCTGGGACGCTGATGAGCCATTCATCTTCGCCGTCGGCATTCAGGTCACGGACTGTAGCCCAGGCATTCGGCGGGCGCGCTCCTGCGTAAGTGCTGTCTGCCGGCATCCAGGCCATCAACTGATCCAGCACGGCATCCACGTTGCCTGTGGCGTTAAGCATAGCGGTGACGAGTCGTATGTACTCCTGCACCCAGGCTTCTGGGGTATCTTTCTCCGCGTCGAAGGCGGGCAGACGGGTCGGCGTCCAGCCCACGGGGGGCAGTGTCGCCAGGGTGGACGGCATCAGCCGGGCAACGACGGCGTCGCGTGGCGTTTGCGTCGGCGGAGGCGTGGGGGTGAAAGTCGGCGGCGGGGTGGGCGTGAGGGTTGGCGGCAACGGCGTGGGGACCATGGGTGTGGAGCTGGCGGTCGCCGACGGCGTTAACGCAGCAGCCGGCGCCGTCGGAGGCGCCGGCCGGTTGCACGCGGTGGTGATGATGAGCAGTAGGAGGGCGCAACGTCTGGCGGGGTGAATCATGGTTTCTTCCAGGTCAGACGCACATTGGCCGCGCCGCTGCGCTCAAAATACTCCAGCCGGATGACGGCGTTGCCGCCGGGTAGATTCACAGTAGCGGTGCGGCTTCCACGCATCGCGTACCAGCTCTGGATGACCAGGGTATCGTTGACATATAACCGCACGCCGTCGTCGGAAGTCACGGTGAAGGTATAGCGTCCCGGCGTCAAATCGGCCATAGTGCGCTGCCAGGAGGCGGAGAAGTTATCGGCAGGCACGCTTGTCGACGGCGAACCCAGCCCCCAGTTGAAATCCAGCGCGGTATCCACCGTTTGCACCACTACAGGCGTCCCCGCCAGGTTCGCATTGTCGTAGTAGCGCACTTCCCAGGGACCGGGTACGACTTCGGCGGCGGCCGTCGTGGTGATGGCGGGGGCGGGGGCACTGCCGGAGCGCACCCACGTCACACGCGCTTTGGCTGCTTGGGTCGCCTCGAAGTACTCGACGCGCACGGTGTGTTGTCCGGCGGTGAGATTGACCGTAGCCGAGCGCGTCCCGTGCATCGCCCGCCAGCTATCGAGGATCAGGTGGTCATCTACGTAGACGCGGACGCCATCATCGGTGGTGGTAGTAAAACGGTAGGACGCGGCTTCAAAGGTGAATGTGCCCGTCCAGCGCGCGGCAAACTGATTGACCGGGATTTCCGCCGCCGGCGATCCCCATCCCCAGTCGAAGTCGATGGCGGCGTCGGTGCGCACCAGCGTGGGCGTCTTGGTCAGATCGCGCCCGGTGAAGTATTCCCCTTGCCACGGTCCGGGGAGAGGAGCGCCTGGCTGTGCCGGCGACGGTTGTGCCGGAGAGCCGGAAACCGGCGGCGTACCGGCAGCGGGCGTCGGCGCCTGGGCAAATCCATAGTTTGGTGAAGGGGGCATAGCCTGCGCCGCTTCGACGGTCGCCGCGTAGTCCCACCAGAACTGAATGCGGGCACTGCCGGTAGCCTCGAAGTACTCCAGACGGAGGGTATGGGGGCCTTCCAGGTAGTGCCAGTCCTGATAGCGCCAGACGTAATCCTGGGTTTGCCAGTAGTTCATGTGCAGGCTTGTATCATCGATCCACAGGCGCATACCGTCGTCGGAGCGGGTGTTGAAGCGATACAGGCCCGGCGCGAAGTTGATCTGGCGGATCCACTGTATGGAGAAGTTGTCGCTAGGAATCCAATCGGCGGGCGTGCCCTGCCCCCAGTCGAAGTTGATTTCGGCGTCGTCGCGGATCAGCGCCGGACCGCCGCGCAGCTCGCGGTTATCGAAGTAACGCCCTTCCCATCCCTTGAGTGCATCCAGCCGGTTCCACCAGACGTGGGCGCTGGCATCGCCGCCTTCTTCGTAGTATTCGACGGTGATGGTGTGCTGGCCGGCACCGAGGGCCATATCGCCGGAGCGCGTGTTCGGCAATTTCTGATTCTGCCATACATCTACGACTCTACGCCCATCCACGATGATACGCACGCCGTCATCGCAACTGGCGTAGAAGCGATAGGTCCCGGCCTCAAACCCTAGCGTGCGCGTCCAACGCACGGAGAAGTTGTCCACCGGCACCTTCGCGTCAGGACTGCCGGTGCCCCAATCGAAGTCGATGGCAGCGTCGTAACGGGTCAACGCGGGATTGCTGGAGAGGTCCCGGTTGCCGTAGTAGTCGCCGCGCCAGGCGGCACCGCCGCTGACTTTCTCCCAGGCGGCTTCCAGCGCGGCGCCGCCGCCGTGTTCGTAGTATTCCACCCGCACGTGATGGGTGCCGGGCGCGATGTAGTGCTCGACCAGGCTCCAGGTTGCTTCGCGGTCGCGCCAGTCATCGATGATGAGAGCGTCATCGACCCACAGGCGCATTCCATCATCCGAGCGGTACGAGAAGCGGTACGTGCCGCCATCAAACCACTCATCGTGGGTGAAGCGGACGGAGAAATTGTCGGCAGGGATACCCGTCCCCGGACTGCCGTTTCCCCATTCGAAGTGCAATCCACTTTCGTAGCGGGTGAGGGTTGGCCCGCCGGCCAGAGTAGCATTGTTGTAATACTCTGCATACCACTCTCCGGCGCTGGCTACCGGTGTCGGCTCTATGGCATTTGCCAGTATCGTCAGCAGAACAAACAGGATTGTCCAGAATGATTTTTTCATCATATACCTCCCTTGAAAATAGCCCCAGAGCATCCAGAGTTCACAGAGAAAAACACACCTTAAATAAGACGCGCGTTTGGCATAATTGGTTCCGTGGGTTGGCGGGGTTGGGGGGAATGTCGGCGTCGGCTCAGTTTGTACGGATCGCCATGGAATTGTTCTTTTCATTCCGTTGTGTTATACTTAATTCGCTCGGTTAAGGAAGCCGGCCACTATAAAGAAAAAGGTGAGTCCCTTGAATGACAATGATAATCTTTCCCTGGTGAGTTTTTCCGAACAGGAATGTATTGATAACCTTAAAAGTCCCAATCCCCGTCAGCGTTCGCAGGCAGTTCAGGAGTTAGGTCAACTAAAAACCGACGGTGCTGTATCTTATCTTATCACACTTCTTAAAGAAGATGTGAATACTTATGTGCGGAGCGCGAGTGCGGAGGCTTTGGGGCATATCGGCGATAGCCGGGCTATCTTTCCGTTGATGGACGCGCTTCATGACCCCTGTTCATTTGTGCGCCGCGCGGCAGCCATTGCCCTGGGTCAGATGCAGGCGAAAGAGGCGCAGGGCGCGCTTCTCAACGCCTTGAACGACGGCAATTTCTACGTCCGCCGCGCGGCGATCAACGCCATTGGCAAACTGGACATCCCCGACATGGGCGCCGTCCTGCTGCCACTTTTGTCGATGCCCGATTTGCGGATTCGCCGCACGGTGCTCATCGCGCTGCGGCGTCTGCGCACCGCCGAGGCGATCCCGCCGATGATCGCAATGCTCAAGACGTATCTGGCTGCGCCGAGTCAACGCGATTTGCCGGTAGTGAAGACGTTGGTTGTAGCACTGGGGGACTTGCAGGCCAAAGCTGCCATCCCGGTTTTAGCCGATGTCGTGCGCGGCTACGTGGGCGCGCGCTCGCTGGCGGCCGGCGCCTTGGGGCAAATCGGCAGTGCAGAGGGCGGCCCGGTACTGCTGGAGGCTCTGTCCGACAAGAGCGTTAACCTGCAAATCGTCGCGTTAAAGAACTTGGGGCGGATCCAATACCATGAGGCGCTTCCGGCAGTACGCAGGTTTTTGACGTCGCCGGACGCGCGCCTGCGCCGTATGGCTGCCCTGACGGTCGGCAATCTGGGCGATGCCTCGGCTGTGTCCGCGTTACTCTCGATGGCTTACCATGATCCAAATCCCCTGGTGCGTCCGGCGGCCGTCGAGGCGCTGGGACTGCTAGGCGATCAACGGCTGATTCCCCAACTGCTGCCCCTGGTCGATGACCCCAATGCTTATCTGCGCGCCGCGCTGGCCTCCACACTCAGTTCTCTGGATGGCGGCACCGCTGCGGTGCAACTCGCGTTGCAGAAATTGTCTCAAGATCAGGTGGGGCACGTGGCGTTCGCGGCAGAGCGCGCGTTGCGCAATAGCGAACAGAATATCGAGAAAACGCCGGCCGAACCGGCGGTGTGTCCTGAGCCGACGAAAAAGCAACTCCCCTGGCTCAGACGCTTTCTGGGGCGGGCCTAATGCTCATCGCGGGGTGCGTCATGGCCGGTGAGGACCAGCCACGCGAAATGGGGCAGTGCTAATTGGCGGCGCCAGCGCCATGGTTCGCGCATGAGCCGGTAGAGCCACTCCAGGCCGCTGCGCTGTATCCAACGCGGAGCACGGCGTGCGACGCCGGCGATGAAGTCGAACGATCCCCCGACTCCCATACCTACGGCGGCGCCGGTACGCACCAGATTGCGCTCCAGCCACAGGTCTTGCTGCGGCGCGCCGTAAGCCACGAAGAGAATATCGGCCTGTGAAGCGCGCACCCGCGCGACGATGTCCTCTTCCTCTTCAAGGGCGGGTGAACCAGCGTAGCATCCCGCCACCAGCAGTCCCGGATACCGCGCCGCCAGGATAGACGCGGCCTTTTCCGCTACGCCGGGCGCTGCACCCAGGTAGAAGATGCGCCAGCCACGGCGCGCCGCTTCCGCCGAGAGCCGGGGTACTAGATCTGACCCGGCGACCCGTTCCCGCAGGCGCTGGCCGCGCCTCCGCGCGGCCCACAGGACGCCAATCCCATCGGGAATGCAAAGGGCGGCCCTATGCAGGGTCGCCCTGAAGGTTGCATCACGGCGCGCTTTCATCAAGAATTCCGGGTTGACGGTAGCGATTTGGTGCGCGCCCCCCTCGGCAATCCACCGGCTCACCAACGCCAGGGTTTCGTCCGTCGTCACATCATGGATCGGCACTCCCATCAGGGTGATTACATCAGGTTCAAAGCCCAGTCGCCGACCAGCCAATAGCGGAAATCCTTGCCATTCGATGTCTCGATGCTGCCGATGATGCCGTAGACCACGGCGATGACGAGGAAAATCAGCAGAACCGGCGTCAAAATCAGCGCGACGGGGATCAACAGGATACCTACCAAAATGACACTCAGCGCGACCACCGCAGCCCACATGAGGCCGACCAGCACGCCCCCCCCTGCCCAGAAAAGCAATTGGAAAAGGAACGCTTGCATGGCCTGGTAGGCCACATACCGCGAGCGGTCCTTGTAGATCAGGTAAATCAACAACGCCGCACCGACCCCCAGAAAACCTGTGACCAGGTTGAGCAAGACGCTCAAGTGTGCCAGCATCGCCCAGGTGCGTTCGTCGGCGGGCGAAAGCGGCTGCGGTGCGCTGCCTGCGGGCGCAGGATGGGGCCCGGCCTGGGCGTTGACAGCCTCGGGGGTTATGTTTGCATTTTCAGTGTTCATCGTCCCTCCATTTTTTTATCATCGGATTGGTATGCTCTTTGGCTCTCCAGGACTTGGCGTGGTGATGGAAAAACGGCTTTAGTTTTTGCCCCGGCTGACACGGATTTGCACTGATTTTTTATACTTTGCGTGTCCATCCGGGGCCGATTTCTTATTTTGACCCCACGGAATCCTGAAGAACCTGCTTTTCATTACGCAGTCTTTTCTGGAAGGTTGCACGATGGTAACTATTCAGCCGCTCTTGCCGGGTTGCGAACGGGACTTTGGGGATGGTGCATCGATGACAGATGTCAATCCCTTTCCGCAAATTCCTCTACCTGGTAGGTGGAGACTTTGAGGGTAGGCCAGCGCCAGGCATAGCCGGGAAGTCCGGCCTTGTAGCACAGGTGGCTCAGGAATTCTTCCGGCGACGGCAGTTGGTCCCACACTTGCGGCAGGAACGTCGCCCGGTTCCAGCCGTGTTCGATGATCACGCCGTCAATGTGGGGACGCAGCTTGCGGATAAGGTCCTCCGGCCCATCGAAGTCCAACGGCTGCGGCGCGGTCAACACCGAGATTTCGATGACAAGGTTATCCAGTTCGGCGGCTTTGACCGGGGGGAAACGGGGGTCGCGGAACGCGGCGGCGAGGGCGTTCTCACGCACATCCTCGACCAGGGGGCGGTGGGCGATCAACGAGCCGATGCAGCCGCGCAACTCGCCCTCGCGCGTGTGCAGGGTGACGAACGCAGCGCCGGGCGCGTTCAGGCGGGGCGGCGCCGGCGGACGTGGCTCAGAGGTTGGCTTGCATCCGGCTGCCTCGGCGATGGTTTCGCGGGCGAGGGTCAACAGATAGTGGCGTTCTTCGGTCGTCAGGGATGCTGTGGTCATGGGGTAGCCTCCACAAAGGCGATGGAGGCGTACCCTACCACGCGCGTCGTGTCGCCGGTGACGTCGCCGGAAGTGCGGTAGTCGAGCAGATGGGCATGCCAGCCGCGTTTTTCCGCAATCGTCATCAGAGCGATGGCCGGCGCCTGCCCGCACGCTTCGCCCTGCGCGGCCTCGCGTAGATTGCCTTCCAGCACCGCGTTCACGAATTGGCGGTCGAGCATGTGCGCCGTCCGGTTGTCGTGGAAGTGGCTCAGGTCGGAACTGACGATGATCATGTCCTCTGCTTCCAGCATCTCATTCAAGCGTTGGCCGACGTATGACGCATCTACATCGCCAAAAAGCATGGGGATGACCGGGACGTTGGGGAAAACTACTTGCAGGAAGGGGAAGTGGACTTCGAGGCAGTGCTCCGGTGCATGGGGCGCATTGTGCGCAGCGAAAGGATCACCAGATGCTGCCAGGGCCTCGATCTTTTCAACGTCCAACGGATGGTCGCCCAGCGGTGTGTTGAAGGCGGCATAGTCCGCCAAGGCGACGCCGGAGAACCACACGCGATGGGATGGCCCCATCAGGTAGATGCGCTTAGGGGGTGTGGGCTGGCCGGCCAGAAGTTTGTAGGCGAAGGCGGCGACCGGGCCAGAATACGTGTAGCCGGCGTGCGGCGCGATCACCGCCCGCACGTTTGTCAGCGCCGGCGGCGTCGCTTTGTTCATGAAGTCGGTAATGTCTTGGCGCAAGACGTTCGGCGCATGGGGATAAAACATTCCTGCTACAGCAGCAGGGCGTATTGTCTTAGCCATTGTAACCTCCTCGTATAAAATAGTCTGCTAGTCGCTAGCCAAGGAGTCCTGTGATTATTTTCGTTATCAGGGCTGCGTACCAAGGGTTCGGTTACACCCCTCTTGTTAATTCCAAACGCCGGGAATCTGCGTGTCACACTTAGGACACACCCCCGGCGTCGTCCAGCGTGGCCGGACGTTGTAGCCATAGCGTTGAATCAGCACTTCGCCGCACGTAGGACAGACTGTGTTCTCGCCTTCAGGATCAAGGACATTACCCAGGTAGATGAATTTGAGGCCGGCGGATTTTCCGATGGCGTAAGCGCGTTTGAGCGTGGCCGAGTCGGTGCTGGGATGGTCGAGCATCTGATAGTCGGGATGGAAGGCGCTGAGGTGCCAGGGGATCTCCGGGTTCACCGAAGCCAGCCACGTCGCCGCGGCCCGCAATTCCTCATCGGAATCGTTCAGGCCGGGGATGACCAGGGTTGTCACCTCAATCCAGATATTGGTTTGTTGGGCAATGGCGGTGATGTTGCGCTTGACCGGCTCAAGCCGTGCGCCGGAGTATTGCTCGTACAACGCGGGGGTGAAGCCCTTGAGGTCGACGTTGATGCCGTCCAGATACGGTGTGAGACGTTCCAGGGTCTCCGGTGACATAAAACCATTGGAGACGTAGACATTTTTGAGGCCGCGGGCGTGCGCCAATTTGGCCGTATCATAGGTGTACTCGAAGAAAACCGTTGGCTCGTTGTAGGTGTAGGCAATCGACTCATTGTGCTGGCGGAGAGCGAGAGCGACTATCGTCTCCGGTGATAGCGCTTCGCCGGCGGGAGTGTGGCTTTCATCGACTTGTTTAACCTGTGAAATCTGCCAGTTTTGGCACCAACGGCAATGCATGTTGCAGCCATAAGTGCCGACGGAGAATGCTTTACTGCCGGGGAGGAAGTGGAAGAGGGGCTTCTTTTCAATCGGGTCGACGTGGACGGCGACGGCACTGCCATAAACGGCCAGGTAGATTTTGCCCTGGCGATTGACGCGGACTCCACATTTTCCCCACTCGTCAGGGCGCAGAGTGCAGTAATGCTCGCAAACACGGCATTGTACGGCCTGATTTTTCAGGATACGTACCAATTCAGCTTCTTTGAACACGCTAAGGCTCCTTTCGTGACCGAGAAAGCCCGAACGCCGTCCCTATGTAGAAAAACCCCGGCAATGCAACTGGGGCCCCTTCCATCTTTGCCGTCACGTTTGCCGAACGTCGATCCGCCAAGGAGTTATTTCAGTAGCCAATGGGATGGGCGAAATCAGGCTGCGTTTTGCCCGCTCTCGTCAGGCGTCGCGGGAGAGTCAACAGTCACGGATGGCGGTGAGGCATTTGCCAACGGCGCTATGGCCTGCTTTAAGCTAAAAGCGATGCGTCGTTCCTCCGGCTGCAAGGAGATGATCTTCAAAGTGTGCTGCTCCCCGACTTTGACGGCCTCTTGCGGGTGGGTGATGGGATGATCGGCCAACTCTGAGATATGAATCAGTCCTTCGATTTCCGGCTCATCGATCAACGCGGCAAAAGCCCCAAACGTCGTCAAATTAACGATGGTAGCTTCAACCAACTGCCCTTCCTGATAGGTATCGCATATACTTTCCCAGGGGTCAGGCACGAGTCGCTTCAAACTCAATCCCAGGCGCTCTTGTTCCAGGTCGATGTCCAAAATGTAAACGTCGATTTCTTGCCCCACTTGCACGAACTCTTGGGGTTTGGTGACGCGCTTCCAGGAAAGTTCGGAAATATGCAGCAATCCATCGACGCCGTTGACATTCACAAAGGCGCCAAAGGGGACGACGTTGTTGACGATTCCTCGCACGACAGAGCCGACTGCCAGCTTTTCCAGGATTTTGCGTTTGATGGCTTTACTGTCGGCGGCGCGTCGTTCGGAAAGGATAAGCCGGTTGCGTTCTGGCGTGACCTCGATCACCCGCAATGTCAAAGTCTCTCCGAGCAACGACTCCCAACGGTTCCCCGCTTCCGTGGCATTGTGCTGAGGATGCCAGAGCGGCAATAACTGTGAACCGGGCACAAACCCGCGCAGTCGACCCAGGCGCACAATCACGCCGCCCTTGTTCACATCGATGACAGGGAGGGAAACCGCCTCCTCGGTTCGCAGTAGCTTGCGCGCCCGGTCCCAGTCATTCTGTTGCGCGGCGCGGGCCAGTGACACCAGCATCGTGCCGTCGTCATCGCCCTGATCGATAATGTAGACGCTCACACCCTGGCCGGGTTTGAGCGCCTGCAATTCTCGAGGCATCATCCTTTCGATTTCTCGCGGGTGGACGATGGCATCCGCTTTGCCTCCAATGTCGATGAGGATGGTTTTGGAATTGACGGACGCGATAACTCCTTCAACCACATCGCCACGGTGACACATGTTGGTTTCCATATATTGGTCCAACAGCGACGCCATGGCGTCCTGCTCCTCGCCCTCTTCCGAGGCGGTCCCCTTCATCATAAATATCTCCTGGCCATGATAGATTCTTACCTTCTATTATAGGCAAATTTTCGTAGGGGGCAATTTTCTGTTGAATGGGAGTGCTTCCTTTAACAGGACGAAGCGCAATAACAGGATGAAGAACAGCTACCCCGCAACGAGGTTTGAGTGCGGATGGTCATGGCGTGCTGATGACCACCAGCGGTACAGCCGGATGTCCGGGCCAGACCGTCATGGTCGGGACTGGGTCGTCGAACCACAGGCTGTACACTTCCTGATAGGTGCCATCGCCCTGCAGGGCGGCTAAGGTGAGGTTGACCAGGTCACGATAGTCGGAGTCGCCTTGGGGTAAGATGAGCGCCACCGGGCGGTAAGTGTAGCGTTGCTCCGTCATCACATAGCCCGGTTGGGTGAATTGGATTTGCAACAAGGCGCGTCGTTCGCCGACAAGGGCAGCGACTTCACCTTGCCCCAAGCCTGCTAATGCTGTGTTTAGATCCGGGTAGCGCACGGTCGAGATGCCCACGCCGGCAGCCTGCGCTATGTCGGGCAGCGCGCGTTCTCCCGCGGACCCGGCTATAACACCGGCGGAACGTCCGTTCAGCGCCGCTAAATCCGCGACCGGCGCTGCGGCCGGGGAAAAGATGCCGACGCCGTCATCCAGTATCGGGATGGAGAAATCCGTCTCCAATTCCATCTCCCGCGTGGGGATCCAGTTGCCGACAAGCATATCGACTTCACCCTGGAGCAAGCGCGAGAGGCCGTCGGCCTCGGTCACGGGAACAAAGGTGATGGCCTGGCGACTGCCGAGCCAGCGTTCGGCGATACGCTCAACCAAGCGTACCTCGAAGCCGGTGGGGACACCGTCGGCGCGGTTGGCGCTATACGGCCAGCGATCGACGAAGTATCCCAGGGTCAACGTGCCCCGTCCACGGATGCGCGCGAGCACATCCAGCGTGGAAAGTTGTTGTGGGGTTGTGGAAGGGGAGGGTGTGGGCGCATTGCCCAACAGCGGAACGAGACGCGGCGGCGAAACGTCCGGCAGCCAGCGAGCGTAAAGGGCGTCAAGGGTGCCATCGACGGTCATATCTTCGAACGTCAGCGTCACTAAATTGGCGAAGAACGGATCGTTCTGGCGGTAGACGAGCGCGACCGGCTCGGATGTGGTTTGCAGCACCACGATCGATCCGGCAACGGACCGTCGGGCGCGCTCCAGGCGGTGACGCATGTCGCCGTAGGCGTCGATCTGACGGGTACGCAGGGCTTCAACTGCCTCGAAGAAATTGTCGTATGCGATGAAGGTCTTCGATACCGGAATTGTCGCATCGATAGCTTCACGACTGCCAGTCCATGTCACCACGCCGATCTTGCGATTCTGTAGCCCCGTCATATCCTGGATGCCCACGTCGGGGAAGGTCAAGAAGGCGATGCCATTGGTGAAATACGCCGGGCTGAAATCGGCCTGCGCTTCCAGTTCCTGGGTGTGGACGACGCCCGCCAGTACCATATCGACTGTGCCGTTAGCCAGATGCTGAAACGCCGAATCGGAGCGCACCTGGCGGAAACGGACGGCATCGGGGTTGCCGAGCCAGCGCCGGGCCAACTCACGGGTCAGATCGATCTCCAGGCCGGCCAGTTCGCTGTTGGCGGTGATGTAGGAGAACGGCTCCAGATCATAGCGCACGCCCACCACCATCTCCCCGCGCGCCAGGATGCGCGCCATCGTCGCCATCTCCGGCGGATACGTGGCTTCGGGCGTGGGTGCGACATAAGCTGATGGCAACCCCGCTTCCTTTTTCGGTTGGATCACCAGCCCCAGTAAATCTTGCGCCTCTGAGCAGCCGCTCAGCAGTACCATCACCAACAACAGAATCCACCAACGACGCATCCGTCCGTGCCTCCACCCATAAAGTTAAGCCTGAATATCAGGTTCTCCAAATGTACCACAAAGGCGGGGAATGAGAAATGGGTAAAGAGTGCGGAGCGAAGAGTAGGGATATTCTCGTAGTCTTGTCTATTCACCGATTCGCTGATTCACCCATTCGCCGATGTGCTGATGCGCTGATGTGCTGATTGGCTCATTCGCCGCTTCGCTGATACAAATTGTGCTCATGGATGTAGGCTTCTACAGACGGCGGGACGAGATAACGCAATGGCAAACCTTCACTCACGCGACGGCGCAGGTCGGTGGCTGCCAAGTTCACCAGAGGCACATCCAACCAGACCAGTTTTGTGGCTACGAATGGCAAGGCTGCCGTCAGTTCTGCCAGGTCCACGCGCTGGCTCAGACGCGGCATCACGGCCAGATAGGCCAGTTCGAGGATGCCCTGGGGATTGTACCAGAGAGGCAAATCATGGAGCGAATCTTCACCCAGTAGCAGGAAGCATGCGTCGATATCCGGGTATTGTGCTCGTAGCAGGGTCAGCATATCCACGGTGTAGTGCGGGCCGGGACGATCCAGATCCACGCGGGAGAGCATGAAAGCGGGATTGTCGGCGATGGCGGCGGCGGTCATTGCCGCGCGATCCTCGGCGGAGGATAGGGGGCGGTTGCGTTTGTGCGGCGGTTCGCCTGCGGGGACGAAGAGCACGCCGTCGAGGTGCAGTTGCACACGCGCCGTCTCTGCCAGCGCCAGATGCCCGTAGTGCGGCGGATCGAAGGAGCCGCCGAGGATGCCGATACGTGAGGCGTGAGGGGTAAGGGGTAAGGTATGTTGTGTCATGTTATGAACGATTCATCGGACTTGCCTTTCAATCCGCGCAAGACACGCTCCACGGTGAACGGGAAACGGTTGAACCACACGCCGGTGGCATGGCGCAACGCATGGTGAATGGCGGAGGCGACGGCGATGAAAGGCATCTCGGCCATGCCGCGTGCGCCCCAGGGGCCGTTTGTCTCTGGATTTTCGATGAGGATGGAGATGACGTGCGGGGGGATGTCTTCAACGGTAGGAATAAGATAGGTGCTGAGGGTGTTGGTCAGCGGATAGCCGTCGCGCTGGATGAAGTGTTCCGTCATGGCCCACCCTAGCCCCTGAATCACGCCGCCCTCAATTTGCCCTTCTAGCAGACGGGGATTGATCGCCTGTCCCACGTCGTTGGCGCAAGCGATTTTGGAACACGACCATTCGCCGGTGTGCGCATCGACGGCGACTTCGGCGGCAATGGCGACATAGCCGTAAGCGAAGTTGGGATCGCCGGAACCGGTCTGCGGATCGATCTGGGTGGTTTGGGGCGCGAGATAGGTGTATTCGGCTTTGGCCGGTCGTTCCTCACCACGCCATTTCTCCAGGGCGGCTGCCGCTGCGCCGCGGATGGCGTTGCCGATCATAAATGTCATTCGTGAAGCCGAGCATGATCCCGCACTGCCGGTGATCGCCGTATCCATGGCTTCCAGACGCACCTTCTCTAACGGCAGTGCCAGCGCTTCCGCCGCCATCTGACAGATGACGGTGCGCGTCCCCTGGCCTACATCGGAACTGGCGGCGTAGACAACGGCCTCGTCGATGCCTCCTTCCCCGCGCAGTTCGATGCTGGCCCAGGCGTTCTCCTGGTAGCCGAACGAATAGCCGATGTTTTTGAATCCTAGCGCGATCCCTACGCCGCGCCCGCTTTCGGTTGTCGGCGCGCGCCAGCCGTCGGCGGTGTGTTCCCAACCCAGCGCCTCGGCCACGGCGACGAGCGCTTGCTCCAACCCGCGCGCGTCGTCAGGCAAGGGCCTGCCCCATGGCATCGGCTCACCGTTGCGGATGAGGTTGCGCAGGCGCAATTCCATCGGGTCCATGTGCAGGGCTTCGGCCAGCTTGTTCATCTGCGATTCGGCGATGAAGTTGCCCTGCGGCGCGCCGAATCCGCGGAATGCACCACCGGGGATGTTGTTGGTGTAAACGCCGAGCACTTCGGTTTTGACGTTGGGGATGCGGTACGGGCCGTTGCACGTCAACAGCAGGTTGCCCATGACCTTGTTCGTCGTGTAGACGTAGGCGCCGGCGTCGGCAATGACGTAGGTCTCGGCCGCGAGCAGGGTCCCGTCCCCGGCGGCGGCCCAACGCGCACGGGCGAAGGCGCGGTGGCGCTTGTGATGTCCGCTGATCGACTCGCGGCGGCTCCACACGATTTTCACGGGGCGGCGCAGGCGCAGCGCCGCCAGCGCCAGCACGATCTGTACCGACATATCCTCGCGTCCGCCGAACGCGCCGCCAATGGCCGGGTAGATCACACGCACCTGTTCCTCCGGCAGTGCCAGCGCGTGCGCGATCTGCGCGCGGTCTTCGTGGGTCCACTGCCCGGCGACGACCACCGTCACGCGGCCTTCCTCGTCGATGTAGCCCAGGCCGGCCTCGGGCTGCAAATAAGCGTGCTCCTGGCCGGGGATTTCGTATTCCGCTTCGACCACAACGGCGGCCTGTTCCCACGCTGCTTCCACGTTGCCACGGTTAATGCGGTGCCGTGAGGCGATGTTGCCATCGAAAACCAGTTCCGGGTGGATGTCAATGCCGGGATAGGGCGGGTGCAGGCGCGGCGCATCCGGTTTGAGCGCGTCGCGCGGGTCGCTGATGACGGGCAAATCTTCGTATTCCACGGTAATGAGTGCGACGGCCCGGGCGGCGATGTCTTCCGTTTCGGCGACGACGACGGCCACCTGGTCGCCGACAAAGCGCACGCTGTCTTGCCCCGCCTTCATCCACCCTGCCGGGGCGGGGGGCCCCACCAGCACTGGCTGGTCGGGGTATTGCAAGCCGTATTCGTTGACCGGCACATCCTTCGCGGTGAACACGGCGACGACGCCGGGGAGCGCTTCCGCTGCCGTCGTATCGACGCGCACCACGCGCGCGTGGGGTCGTCCGGCGAACAGCAGCTTCATATACAGCATCCCGTCCATCACGAAGTCGCCGGGATACGGCGCAGTGCCCGTCACTTTCGCGCGGGCATCGATGCGCGGCACCGCTTGGCCGACGACGTTATATTTCATAGTGTTACCTCTGTTCTTTGCCACATGAACCCATGTTGGGGCAAATCAGTGTAAATGCACTTCCAAATCCCGCGCGCCTGTGCTACAGCATGGCGGGCGTCAATTTCGACGGCATCTGGCCAATCGCCGGGATAGCGCGCGCGACTCAACGGCCCACTCGGTTAATTGTGCCAAATCGGGGTATTCCGTCTTGACTTGCCAGCTATTAGGCAGAAGATTGCGTAATACATCCAAGTCATGCCGGCGTGGGAATTCTATCTGCATAAAAACCAAAGCTGCTTTGAGGGTTTTCTCAGCCGCTTGTTGCGCCAACCAACAGATATGGCGCGGTAGTGCATCTTCCTGCTGCAACATTCTTTCCGCCGCGCAAAGGTCTTCCTCAGCATATTGCAACCAGCGATGTATTTCCAAATAATGCTCAGTTTCGTTCATATAACACTTTCCCTTCTCGTAACGCTGGCCGAAGAATTGTGCCAACCAGATCGCCCCGTCGTTCAATCTCATCCGGTGTGGTCACGATGATGTCCTTGCTGACGGTGAAATCTACCAATGCGCGTCGAACTTCAACCGCTGCTTCGCGCTTGTTAGCAACTTCTGGTAACACGATGAGCAAATCCACATCGCTCCACGGGCCAGCGTCGCCGCGCGCCTGCGAGCCGAACAGGATGATGCGCAAGGGATCGAACTGTTGCACAATCCGCTTGATCATCGCTGCTATCACGTTTTCTGTGGCGCTATTTGGTGTTGCCGCCATTTTACTATTCCTCCGCTAGTCTTCCACACATCTGGCGAACCGCAATGCGCATATCGAAGAATGAAGCCCATTCCATAAATTCGGCGGAGTCTCCCAATTTCCCGGCCTCGTAGCGCCGATAAAATTCTTCTGAGGACATATCGAAACCGGTTTCAAATGCCTGTAGCCGAGAATCCAGGTTTGCCAGTTCGCGCTGGGTACGTTCTTGTTCTAAGACAATCAGTTTGTCTACCGTGTGTTCAATGATTTGGCTTTGATACCCACGACGGTACAGCGCTTCCAGGATTTGAATTTTACCTAAGGTGGCTGCTTGAACGTTCATTATGCTTCTTTAGTTGTCTTGTGACGGCTCGCAATCGCCTTTCAGTGTTCCTGCGTCTCCAGTTGTAATATCCGCCGCAGCACGGCGACGGTGCTGGCGTAGGTGGGGTCCATCCCAAAGTACGACAGGTTGTGCGCGCCGAGACTCTTGCCCTTGCTCATCGGTGCATCCGAGGCGTAGTGCAAGACGCCAATCTCAAAGGGCACACGGTACAGGTTGACGATTTCATTGATGGGATAGCGGCGGGGACGGATGAATTCATAGAGCGCGGAGAGATAGGGTCCCGCTTCCATTTCAACGTCGGTATATCCAGCGTCGAGGAACCCTTCCATATAGGCGCGGTTTTGCAGGAAGGTACCCCATACAGCGATGGCGCGCTGGTTGTCCAATACATCGCCATAGACGATGTAAGGTGAAACGTCACTGGCGGTAAAGACGTTGCCGAACAAATACGTATTCCGCGAGTGTTCGTCGTAAACCGTGTTGGGGATGAGGACATCGCCGATACGCCCGTTGAGGGTGGCAGCTTTGCCGATGATGTAAGCTCCGCGCAGTTCCCCCACGTTGATGGCTAGACGGGTGAGGAGGTGGTAAGCCGCAAATCCTAGCGGATAGTCGATGTTCAAAATGACCGCCTGGCTGCCGCGTAGCCGTTCCAGGGGGAGGTCCTGTAGCCGGGGATCGCCATGGTCGGGGTTCAGGCGCCCCAGTTCGATGACCTGCACTTCGAGATCGAAGGTGTGCTGGCTGAACACCCGCGTAATGCCGTGCTCCACTTCGTAGGTCTGGCGCGCCGCATACAGGTCTGCGCCGTCCTGGGTGGTCAGGTAATTCCGCAGTACGTAATACAGGAAATTGGCCCAATTGCTGGGCACCTCGCGGCGGCGAATACGTTCGGCCTCCTCACTCAGAGCGGGGTCGACGCCCGATTCCAGGTAAGCCAACAAACGTTCTTCATGGCGCAGTGCAAATCCCGTCACCATGTTGACCAGGCTGTGCGTGTTGCTGGAAACGAAGTACGTGGGGCGTTGCGACAGATCAAAGTCGACGTGCCGGTTCACCTGGTTCCACCATTGCTGCGTCGCACGGCGGTAGGCGATGTGCGAGCCGGCCAGCAGGCTGACGGCCATGCGTTGACGATCAGCGGCCAGGTGACATAAGAGGGGCGGAAAATCTTCACCCCAGGCCTGTTCGAGGCGTTGCCAGTCGCGCGCCGATAGCCGCAAAACCCGGCGCGTTTCCTCCATCAATGCTCCGTCGTCAGGGGCGTCTGGTTTCCACGCGGTGGCCCACTCGTGCAGACGTTGCGCCAGACCCGCTTGCAGACCGATCAAGTCGTGCATCTTGTTCCACTCGATCTGGAACGCCGTCAGGGTGGGCACAATGTCATCCACATCGGAAATGCTGGCGATGTAGGCTGCCAGGGTATCTTTGCCGTTGAAAAACATCCGCCGCCGCCTGGCTTGCGCGGTGACGGGCTGCCAGGCTTCCACATTGAAGTAGCCACGCTGGTGGAAGACCTCGTCACTTTGTCCCATCAGGATCAGGCGTGTGTCAAGGATACAATGGGGCAGACGCAAACTGCCGTAGATGAAAGCGTCCATGTCCGGCTTCTGTTTAGTGGCCCCCGTGTGCAGGGACGACTTCATGCCGATGTGCGTTTCTTCCAGGCTGCGGATTTGCACCGCATCCGTCGTGCGCAACAAGGAGTAATACGTGCGGGTGTAGAGGGTGATGCGGTCTGTGCCCTTTTGAGGAATGCCTCGTTTCATCGTCGGCCTGCCTGCTGACTAGCGCCCTTTGGCAGCAGCTTTTTCGACGGCGCGGATGATCTTGTAGTAGCCGGTGCAACGACACAGGTTACCGCTCAACGCGGTCTTGATCTGCTCGCGGGTGGGGTTCGGCATTTCATCCAGCAGTTTAGCGGCGCTCATGACGAAGCCGGGGGTGCAGTAGCCGCACTGCACGGCATCTTCCTCGATGAACGCCTTTTGTACCGGATGCAGATCGCCGTTTTGGCTCAACCCTTCGATGGTGGTGATGCGTGCGCCGTGGGCTCGCGGGGCCGGGGTGAGGCAGGCGAGCGTCGCCATGCCGTCAAGCCAGACGGTACACGCGCCACATTCACCTTCCTCGCAGCCGACTTTTGTACCGGTCAGTCCCAGATCGTCGCGCAGCATCCGCAGGAGCGTTGTGTCATTCGCGCCCTGTACCGAGACGTTTTCGCCGTTGACAACGCACTGAATCGGTTCATCACCTCCGGCATGGTGGGCGATGGTCGGCCCGCAGAGGTGGGGCGAACGTTTAGCCTTCTCCCCCAGCCGCACGAGGGCCTCAGGGACCGGCAGGTTCAGCCGTGTTTCACCCGCACGGATGGCCTCCAGGCCACGTTGGACGAGCACGCCGACTTCCTCGGTGCGGAACCACGCCGAACCACGCACGTCGTCAATGGGGCAGGTGCTCTGTTCTGCCTGACGGGCGGCTTCGGCGATGCGCTCCGGGGTGAGCGGTGCTCCCTTCAGGACGGCTTCGGCCTTAGGGACACGGATGATGGTCGGCGCGACGCTGCCCAGGGCAATGCGCGCCTCGGCGACATTGTGGGCCTGATCCAGGGTGAGCACCATGGCAACGTTCGTCACCGCAATTGCCAAAATGCGTCTCAACCCCAGTTTGAGATAGATGCCGCGCTGGTCAGCGTTCAGCGGGGCGAATGTCAAATCGATCACCATTTCATCCGGCTCCATGACCGTGCGGCGGACGCCGGTGTAGAAATCGGCGAGAGGCACAATCCGCTGTCCACGCTCACTGCGCAGGACCAAACTGGCTTGTAAGGCCCGCAGTGCCGTGATCGTGTCGTTCGCCGGGGACGCCGTGACCAGATTCCCGATGATGGTGCCGCGATTGCGGAGCGCCGGAGCACCCACCCCCCAGCAGGCTTGCGCCAGAGGCAGCGCCCGTTCCTGGATCAACGGCGAGGCAGCAGCCTGCGCATGGGTCGTCGTCGGTCCCACGTGGATCAAGCCATCGTGTCCCAGGCGAATTTCATCCAGTCCCCCCACCCGGGTCACATCGATCAAGGCCGACGGTAGCCGCACCTTATTTTGCATCTCAACGATCAGGTCGGTGCCGCCGGCCATGATGCGCGCTTTCTCTTTGTGTTCACGCAGCAACCGCACAGCATCATCCAGATTGGTGACGGTGTAGTAAACATCCCAGAGAGCCATAGGCAACCTCAAAATTGAAAATGGCAAATGGTGAATGGCGAGCTTGTATGTGGAGATGTGCTTATTCTTGCCGCTTGATCTCGCGCACGATGTAGAGCGGGCGGTCGAGAACTTCATCGTAGATGCGGCCTATGTACTCACCCAGGACGCCGATGCCGAGCAGTTGTACGCCGCCCAGAAAGAGCACCAGGCTTGCCGTCAGTCCTTGTCCCACGAGGGGCAGCGAGCCGCTGAGTTTGAGAATGAACAACACGAGCGCGAACAGGATGCCCAACCCGGTCGCGCCGAGGCCCAGCCATTGCATCAGCTTGAGCGGAAAAATCGAGAAACCGGTGATGGCATCCAGGGCCAGGCGGAACATCTTTTTGAACGGGTATTTCGTCTCCCCGGCGGTGCGGGCGTGACGTTTGTACGGCACGCCGATCTGTCGGAAGCCGATCCACGAAACCATGCCCCGCACAAAGCGATGGTGCTCGCGCATCTGTTGGAGGGCGTCGAGCGCATTGCGATCCAGCAGGCGGAAGTCGCCGGCCTCCATGGGGATAACCACATCCGTGAGCGCCTGGATGATGCGGTAGAACAGCCGCGCGGTGAACAGCTTGAACCAGGTCTCGCCCTCGCGTTCGGTGCGCACGCCGTAGACGACTTCGTATCCCTCACGCCATTTGGCGATGAGTGCGGGGATGACCTCCGGCGGGTCCTGCAAGTCGGAATCGAGGACGACAACCGCGTCGCCGCGCGCGTGATCCATGCCGGCGGTGATGGCAATCTGGTGGCCGAAGTTCCGTGCGAAGTGGATGATGACGACGTGCTCCGGGTCTTGGGCGTGGATGGCGTCCATCAATTGTGGGGACTTGTCGCGGCAGCCATCGTCGACAAGCACCAGTTCCCAGGATTCTCCCCCGCCTTCCATAACGTCGTGGACGCGCTGATAGAATTGCTCGACGAGTTCTTCTTCGTTGTAAACCGGTGCAACAACCGAAAACCGTGGATTCATACGCACCTCACCTCAGTGTATGTTTTCTGGCGGGGGCCGGTCTCCAACCGCGCCCCGTCGGGTACAGCAGGAGACCGACCCGAGCATGGGTTGGCCCGACAAAAAACGTCAAACGCCAAGCTGTTTCATTGGACCAGGACTTACGCAAGCCTGGTTCGAATCAAGCGGTGGAGGATTTGTAGTGACGCCTTCAGGCGTCTCTTAGGAGCTAAGAACGGCTAAAACCGTCACTACAAACGGAAATTTGCGTAAGTCCTATGGACGTTTGACGCTTGACTGATTTAAGTATACTCATTCCCGCGCGGTGTGCAACCGACTATTTCAACAATCCCACCCGCGCATTGAATTCTTCGATTAGCGTGTCTATGGCCTCTACTTGCTTTTGGAAGCTCGTCCAGTAATCGTCCTGGTACCATTGACGCTGAATTTCCTCATGGGTCTTGCCCTGTTGTTCGACCCAGGTGTAGTATTTGAGGTTGTGGACACGCTTGCGGTCGGGATACGTGAGTTCGGCCATGTTGTCGGTGGATTCGCCGAGTAAATAGCGGTGATAGTCGCCAGCAGCATCCGTCTCAGTGTACTCACCTTCCGCCTCGCGCAGTTCGTGGATGCGGCTCTGGTATAGTTCCATGGAGTCCGTCCACACGGTGAGGATCACATCTTGACTCGTCAACTCGTACCATTTTGCCATCTTGATCGCGGCCAGGACGTTCGCCACACCGGAAATGCCCATCAAGTCCAGTTGCTGCACCAGAGGCGCCGGGACGCCGCGCTTGGTGAGGTAGGCGCGTCCTGCCGGTTCGTTGAACAGGCGGATCAGGTCAAGGGCAGCCTGGTCATCAATGGCGGTGACGAGGTCGGTGTTCTTCACGTTATGGATCCACGGCACGTGCTTGTCGCCGATGCCCTCGATGCGATGTCCGCCGAAGCCGTTGCGCAGCAGGGTGGGACATTGCAACGCCTCACTGGCGACGATTTTGCTGGTGGGAAACACTTGCTTCAGATAATCGCCGCAGGCGATGGTGCCGCCGGAGCCGGTGTTGGAGACGACGCCGGCGTAACGGTCGCCGGGGCGCATCTCCAGGCCGAGCACCTCCTCCATGGCATGGCCGGTGATCTCGTAATGCCAGAGATAGTTGCCGAACTCCTCGAACTGGTTGAAGATGAAGATGTCGTCGCCGCGCTCGCGGGTCAACTCGTGGCACTTGTCGAAGATCTCCTTGACGTTGGACTCCGAACCGGGGGTGGCGATCACCTCGCCGGAAACCTGGCGCAGCCACTCAAAGCGCTCGCGGCTCATGCCTTCCGGCAGGATGGCGATGGAGTCGCACGCCAGCAGCGTGGAGTCGTAAGCGCCGCCGCGGCAGTAATTGCCGGTGGAAGGCCAGACGGCTTTCTGCTGCGTGGGGTCGAATTGCCCCGTGACCAGACGGGGGACGAGGCAGCCGAAGGCCGCACCGACCTTGTGGGCGCCCGTGGGGAACCACTTGCCCACCAGCGCGATGATGCGCGCTTCCACACCGGTCAATGCCGGGGGCAACTCGACATAGTTCACGCCGCCAAAGCCGCCGCCATGGGCCGTTGGCTCGTTCTTCCAGGTGATGCGGAAGAGGTTGCGCGGCGTGATGTCCCACAAACCGATGCCCGCCAGCTCCGCTTTGATTCTGGCGGGAATCAGCGCCGGGTTCTTCTGCTGCGCGAAGGTGGGGATGATAATGTTGCGCTCGCGGGCGCGGGTAATGGCATGTTCCAGACCTTCGGGACGAATCGTTAAATCGATCATTTCCTCTCTCCATTGAATTTTGGTTCTCTGAGACTTGGCGTGGTGATGGAAAAACGGCTTTAGCTTTTGCCACGGATGACACGGATTTGCACTGATTTTTTATACTTTGCGTGCCAACCCGTGGCTGTTTTTTTATTTCGACCCCGCGAGATCCTGAAGAACCTGAATTTTAAGACTTCTGCGGGTCGCCGTTTCCCCTGTATTCGTGCTCCATGACTTTGACCTGATAGTGCAGCCAGGCCATGGGCACAGGCTCATAGCGGCGACACAGGATAACGGAACACGGCGCATGTTCGGCGACCCAATCGTCGACCGTCCCGAAGAGATGTGTGTCTGTCGTCCACTCTTCGGATGCGCCCATCACTATCAGGTCGTAGGGCTGCGCCCCGGCTTCTTCCAGAATCCCCTGAGCTACGGAATCGCTCTGGACGACCTTCAGGTGGAAGTTTTCCGGTACGGTATTGACGGCGTCCTCCACAATCTCGGCGAGCAGTAAGGTTTGATCTTCCAATTCCTCGGCTGCTTCACCCTCGGAGGCCGTGTTTCCTGTCGTTTCAGGAAGCAACCGCAGGATCGTCACCTCGGCCACGTCCGTCAGTGAAATTTCATTCGCCATACGGATGGCCATACGCGAATGGATTCCTCCTCCCACCGGCACCAGGATGTGATTCACCTCATTCAACCCGCGATCCAGCAGGACGGCCACATTGGTATGCGCTTTTTGGAGCGCGACTTTGATCGGGTTGTGCGCCATCGTTTTGGCATCCAATGTTCCCGGCCAACCGGTCAACAATAGTCGAACACTGCGGCGTTCCTCGATTTCATCCAGGATGCCTTCAGCCACGCTTTTGGCGGCCCGCACTTTAGAATACATCGCCACATTCTTCAGCGTCATCTCGGTCGCAAGTTGGGTGAAAAAGCTCTGTTGCTGGGGCTTGAGTTGATGGGCTATGCGTTGCGCTGCCGCCAGGGGCATATCGGGGCCGGCGGCCAGCACGCTCATCATACATACGTAAGTATCCTCACTGGCCTCGGCGACAATCGCCGCCAGATGCACCAGGCTCTTCACGGTCTGTGGATTGGCTGCCGCGATCAGGATCAAGTTTTGCTCCAGGGCCGTTTCCTCGGCGCGTTCTTTGAACCAATGACCTATAACCGGCCCAACGTAGTGAGCCAGCGCCAACACACTCATCAGGGCCACGCCAAACAGCAAAGCGCGCGTCTCGGTGAAGATCACGATAAACAATCCCATGCCCGCCGCTATGTACGCTGTCAACGGAAAGAAAGGGGCTTTGAAGGGACGGTGCAGATTCGGATATTTTTTACGCAAGCGGACCATGGACAGACTGGCCCAGAAGAGCACGAACATGTAGCCGGAACTGGAAATGTAGCTCAGGAAATCCACCAGGCCGGTGGCGGCTACCAGGATGCTGGAGAGTCCCACCACGATGATGGCAACAAAGGGTGTGCGTCGGCGGCTCAGGCGTGTGAGCGCCTTGGGCCACGCTCCGTCGCGGCCCAAGGTGAAAGCCTCACGGGTGGCGCTGAGCATGGCGGCGTTGATGGTGGTCAGCATCGTCTCCACCCCACAGAACGCCATCAAGGTGACGCCCCACCCGGGGATAGTGTGCGCTACCGTATCGGTCAACACGGTTTTGGAACCGGCCAGTTCGTACCAGGGGATCGTGCCCAGCGCCACCGTTACCATCACTATGTTGATCAACATCACCAACGTCACGCTGATCATAAGCGCCCGGGGCAACATACGATCGGGGTCCTTCGCCTCCTCGGCATCGTCAGCGATGACCTCGAAGCCGACATAGGCGATGTAGATCAAGACAATGGTGCGCAGCAGTTTGGAGAAATTGGTCCACGCATCGGGATAGATGAAGAACTTCCCGTCGGGGACCAGGGTGCTCCAGTGAAATCCATGCGGGCTGACAAATCCCGCCACGATGTAGATGCCAAAAAACAGTAGCTGGATTACCCCCAGGGCTACCTGCGTATTGCCCACCATTCCTACGCCAAAGATATTCAACAGTGAAAAAACCACAATGACGAAGATAGCCGCCGGCACGATGGGAATAAAGGGGAACAAGATGTTCAGTGAATAGCCAAAGCCTACCGCCGAGAGGGCGGCAAAGAACGTGCTGGAGAGACAATCCATCGAACCGACCAGGAACGATAACAGGCCACTGCCATAGGCCTCGCGCACGTAAGTCATCGCGCCGCCGGTTTCCGGGAAAGATGTCGCCATTTCGGCATAGTTGATGGCGATGACGTAAGTCATCAATCCCGCGATCAGCAGGGCCAACAGGGTCGCCGGGCCGGAAAGCGCGGCAGCCTCGCCGGTCAACACGAAAATTTGCGCGCCGAGCGTGCCAATCGTCCCCAACATTACAAGCTGGACCAAACTCAATTGACGCTTAAGCTTACGTTTACTCATATAGAATCTCTCTCCTAGAATACAACAATTAGTGTGCAACAGCTAATAAGTGACAAAAATGCCAGCGCCCAGACGCCGGAGTGGTTCTCTAATGAAGCTGCCCATTTGACGCATATTCGCGCTCGATCACTTTCACCCGATAGCGCAGCCAGGCCAGGGGCACGGACTCATGCCGGCGACACAAAACGACCGAACAGGGCGCGTGTTCGGCGACCCAGTCGTCCACCGAGCCAAACAGGCGGGTATCCAACATCCACTCTTCGGACGCGCCGATCACCATGAGATCGTAGGGCTGTTGGGTGGCCTCGGCCAGGATGCCTTCCGGCACGGTGGCGGCTTGCGTCACGCGCAACTCAAAACACTCCGGGATGCTTTCCAGAGCTTCTTCGATCATCTCGCCCAGCCAGAATGTCTTGTCTTCTACTTCTTCCGCTTCCGTCTCGCCGGGCCTGGTTTCTGCGGTCAGCACGCGCAAGGCCGTGATGCGCGCTCCTTCAGCTTCGGCAATCTCATAGGCCAGCCGCAGCGCCATTTTGGAGTGGGCGCCGCCGCCGACCGGCACCAGGATATGTTGCACCTTACGCAAACCACGATCCAGCACCACGCCAACGTTGGTGTGGGCTTTTTGTAGCACGATTTTGACCGGGTTTTCGGCTATAGCAGGGGTGTTCACCGGGCCGGGCCAACCGATCAACAGCCACCTGACGTTGCTGCGGCTCTCGATTTCCTCGAGGATTCCATCGGCGATGGTAGGAGCCGCGCGCAGTTTGGTATACAGCGGGACGTTCTCCGCAAAGGCTTTTTCTGCAATCTGGTTCAGCGGACTTACCTTGAGAGGTTTGACGCGCCGTGCCAGCCACCGGGCGCTTTCCAGGGAGAAGTCCGGCCCCGGCACAATCACGCTCATCACACAGATGTAAGAGTCTTCGGTGGCCTGGGCGATGATCGTCGCCAGATGGGTCAGGCTCTCGATGGTTGCGGGACTGGCGGCAGCAATCAAGATGCGGGCTTCCTCCGGTTCTTGCGTTTTGATGTGGGTCGCTATCCACTTATTGAGATGGGGAGCGATATAACGGCCGATGGTAAACAAGACCAACACGCCGGCGCCAAACAGCAGCGCGCGCCAGTCGGCGAAGGCGATGATCAACACACACGTCGCTCCGGCCATATACACGGTGAGGGGGAAGAAGGGGACTTTGAAGGGACGTTCGATATCGGGATGCAGCTTGCGGAGACGCACCAGCGAGAGGCTGCCCCAGAAGAGTACAAACAAATAACCCGAACTGGAAATATAGCTCAGGAAGTCCACAATGCCGATAGCGGCAATCAGCGCACTGATGCCGCCGATGATCAGAATAGAAACGACGGGAGTACGGAAACGGCTTAGTTTGGAGAACATGCGGGGCCATACGCCATCTCGCCCCAGGGTAAAGGCTTCGCGGGTAGCGCTGAGCATCGCAGAGTTAATGGACGTCAGTGTCGCAATCATCCCCGCTATAGCCATCATCGGTACACCCCAGCCGGGGATAAAATGTTGGACGGCGTCCGTGAGGGCCGTCTCGGAGCCGGCCAGTTCGCGCCAGGGTACCGTTCCCAACGTCACCAAGGCCACCGACACATAAATGATCGTGCACAAGGTCAGGCTAATCAAAATACCTAGCGGAATGTTGTGGCTGGGGTTGCTGATCTCCTCGGCATCGTCGGCGATGACCTCAAAGCCCACATAGGCATTGTAAACCAGGGCAATGGTCGCCAGGATGCGGGAAAAATTGGGCCAGAAGCCCTGGTGCGCGAAGATAGTTTCGCCCTCCAGAAATACGTCCCAGCGAAACCCGGTCGGGCGGGTTAAACCGGCGACCACAAAAATGGCGAAGGCAGAAAGTAAAATCCCTCCCAACACGATCTGGGCATTGCCTACTTGTGTTACGCCCAGGATGTTGAGCAGCATAAACACGCCGATAGCCGTGACTGCCACCGGGATGATGGGAAGGCCAGGGATGAAGATCTGCAATGAATAGGCAAACCCTACGGCCGAAAGCGCGGCATAGAACGTGCTGGAGATGCAATCCATGGAGCCGACGAGAAAGGAGAGCAGGCCGTTGCCAAAGGCTTCGCGCACATACGACATCGCTCCCCCGGCTTCTGGATAGGCGGTCGCCAACTCGCAGTAATTCAAGGCGACGCTGTAACTCAAGATTCCGCCGATCAGCAGCGCCAATACTGTCGCTGGGCCGGCCATCCCTGCCGCATGCCCGGTTAACACAAAAATCTCGGCGGCAATGGTTCCTGCCGTACCGAGCATGATGACCTGCAGCAGATTCAACTGGCGTTTCAATTTGCGTTTGCTCATGGTCTCTTCATTCTTAAAAAAGGATGGCTATCTAACCGGCTATTTTACCACTTTTTGAGATCCATGAAGCGTCCGGCCCGCACCGCTGCAATGCCTCGGTGCAAGAGCTGAGGAAGAGGATCCATTCAGGCTAACGCCGCCTGTCACGTCTACAGATCAAGATGTTAACGATCACTGCGCCGATGAATGTGCCGATTGTGTTCAATAGCCAATCATCAAAGCCGGAGAAACGGCTTGGGATCGTGCGTTGCAGCAGTTCAATCGCTGCGCTTAATCCCGCGCCGATGGCGGTCGCTGCCAGCAGTCGCGTCCAGCGTGGTTTGTTCGCCAGCGCAAACGCTGCCGCCGCCCCAAGCGGAATGAAGACGGCGATGTTCCCCAGAAAGCCAATCAGGAACGGGATCGAGACCCCCTGCGCGGCAGCGGGCGTCGTGATGACGGTCAAATCGGCGGTAACCTGCGCCTGCGAGCGCAACGTCATCCACAGCAGCCATGCCGCCACCGCCGCAACCACAAGCCACCACAACGCAATGCGTGATACGTGATGCGTGACCTCCCGCCTCTCCTTGTCATCCATTACCGGTTACCCGTTACTCATTACCGCTTTTACCGCCTCCAGATTCGGCGCGACAATAGGCGGCTGCGCCACGGTCTTCATCGCGCTGCCGACATCCTTGAGGCCGGAGCCGGTGAGCAAGACGACGATGCGCTCATCTGCATCTACTAGCCCCTTCTCCACAGCTTTGACCAGCCCGGCGTAGGCCGCTGCCGCCGCAGGTTCGCTGAAGACGCCGGTATTGCGGGCGATGAGGGGAATCGCGTCGAGAATCTCCTGATCGGAGACGCGCAGGTACGCTCCGCCCGTCTCACGGACGGCGGCGAGCGCCTTGTTGCGGTCGCGCGGCAGTCCTGCGCTGATGCTGTCTGCAATCGTAGCGGCGGGCTGCGGCGTCATTTCCCAACCTTGCAAGCCGCGCTCCCAGGCATCCACCAGCGCCGAGGAGCCGGCGGCCTGAATGCCCATGATTTTCGGCATCACATCGATCCAGCCGAGCGCCAACAGGTCACGAAACCCCTTGTGGATACCGCCGATGATGCAGCCGTCGCCCACAGGGACGAAGACGCGATCCGGCGCGGTCCACTTTCCCGCGCACTGGTAAAGTGAGTGACCGGGCATGAGGGTCAACTGTTCACAGATTTCGTAGGCGGCGGTCTTTTTGCCCTCGGACATATACGGATTGTACGCCGTGTTGCGGTTATACCAGCCGAACTCGCGGGCGACTTTGAGCGTCAGCTCGAAAGCGTCATCGTAGGTCCCGTCCACCAGCAGCACACGCGCGCCGTAGATGAGGTGCTGTGCAATTTTGGCGGGCGGCGCGGTCTTCGGCACGAAGATGACAGCTTGCAAGCCCACGCTGGCCGCCAGCCCGGCGAGGGCCGCCGCCGCGTTGCCGGTACTGGCCGTCGTCACGATGGACGCACCCGCTTCCTGCGCTTTGACGACGGCCAGCGCCGAGGCGCGATCCTTGAAGGACGCCGTCGGGTTCACACCGTCGTCTTTCACCCAGACGTTATGCAGTCCCAGCGGTTCCGCCAGACGCGGGGCGGCGTAGAGCGGCGTCCATCCCACACGCAAGGGGGGAACAAGCGCATCCGGCACGACCGGTAGCAGGGGCTTGTAGCGCCAGATGCCGGCGTCGGTCGGCGTGTGCGCTACGTGGACGGGAGAGACGAGCGCGCCGATGGCCTCATAGTCGTACACGACATCGAGGATGCCGTTGTCGCCATGCTTGGGGCAGATGTAAGCCACGTCATCCACGGCGTATTCCGCGCCGCAGATCGTACATTTGAGTCCAAGAACGTGATCCATAGATAGTCCTTTAGTCTGAAGTCAGGCAGTCTTTAGTCGGGTAGTTTTTAGTCGGGTAGTCGGGAAACCATTTGTTTGATATTTTGTAACTATTCAGCCACCTTTGCCAGGTGGCGAACGGGACTTTGGGGAGAGCACATAATAGGTGACCCCTTCGGTAGGTGATGACCCTCTCATCCCCCAACCCCCTTCTCCCCCGCAAGCGGGGAAGAAGGGGGCAAAAGGGGGGTGTGGCGGGCGGCGAAGCCGCCCGCCACACCCCCACCCAAAATCCCCCTT
>DAOOGN010000012.1:0-16387 GCA_035415725.1 Anaerolineae bacterium
CCCGCTGGCGGGGGAGAAGGGGGTTGGGGGATGAGAGGGTCATCACCTGCCGAAGAGGTAACCTGTTATGTACCATCCCCAAAGTCCCGTTTGCCACCTGGCAATGTTGGCCGAGTAGTTACCTGTGACAAAACCTTTGCCGGGATGAGCGCGAAAAGGCAGGGGATCAGATGCCCGCCCGCTGCCCCACAACAGTCTGCACTTCCTGGAGCAACATTTGCGCGCGTGCATCGATGGCGGCCAGTTCGGCGAACCAGGCGTCCTGCCGCGTCGTGTCCTGGAGAGTGGCAGCGTTGACCCTGACGTTGAGCATGGCGCTTTGGATGCTCGCCATCGCCATCCACGCCGCCGTGGCGGCATCGGAAACTGCGTTGACGTTGCCTTTGTCGGCAACAAGCCGGGCCAGTTCCAACGCGGCGAGCGCGGTGCGCGCCGTCGCCAACGGCACTTCGATGGCGTGGACCGTCGCTTGCCGGATTGCCGCAGCGCGGGCGCGTTGTTCCTCGGCGGTGTTTTTCGGCAGTTTGCCGGCTGCCATCACCGCGTCGAAGGCGGCGCTGTCTTCGTCCATTCCGGCGGTGAGCGCCGCGCGTAGTTTCTCGGCCTGCACCACGGCTTCGGCCATTTCATTCTGTACCTCGGCGTAATGACGTTTGCCCACCGTCAGCCGCCCGACCATCGCCACGAGCGCCGCCGACAAGGCCCCCGCCAGGGCCGCGACCGCGCCACCGCCGGGCGCTGGGGTGTTTGCCGCCACCGCGTCCAGAAACCCGACCGGCGCGCCTTCTTCCCCTGCGGCCAGTTTGTTTTCCAGGATTTGTCCCGGTTCAAACAGATCGAGCTGGAGATACCACTGCGCCGCATCGACCAACGCCTGCTGCGGGATCAAGCCGACCAACTCGGTGTGGGTGACCCCTGCACCATAACGCGCGGCCTCACGACGCAGCGTCTCCATGACGCGGTGGAGGGGGGTTTGCGGGAAGTTGGTCAGGTTCATCGACACCTGCGCCTGCCCCGCGACAAGCAGTCCCATCGCTTTGACGTAGCGGTAGCCGCCGTTAGAGTGGCGCAGTGCCCGCGCAATCTTTTGCGCGATGCTCACGTTATCTGTATTGAGGTAGGCGTTGAAGGCCACCAGAAAGGGCCGTGCCCCGATGATTGTGGCTCCGGCCTTGCCCACGCTTCGCGGCCCGAAATCCGGGTCGCGGGCGGGATTTTTCCCGATTTCAGCTTTGAGCGCTTCGTACTCGCCTCGCCGCACGTCTTCGAGGTTGATGCGCTCCGGGCGTAGCGCTGCCTGTTCGTAGAGGTACACCGGGATGCCCAGTTCTTCGCCCACACGGCGCCCTAAATCGCGGGCCAGCGCCACGCAGTCCTCCATCGTCACGCCGCTGAGGGGTACGAACGGCACCACATCCGTCGCGCCCAGGCGGGGATGCTCGCCACGCTGCACGTCCATGTCGATCAGTGCCGCCGCTGTCTTGATCCCCTGGAAAGCGGCCTCCTGCACGGCGCCGGGCGGTCCCACCAGCGTTACCACCGAGCGGTTGTGGTCCCCATCCGACTCGACGTCCAGTATGCGCGCTTCAGGTACAGCGCGCATTGCCGCGACGATGGCGGCAATCACGTCGGGACGCCGCCCCTCACTGAAGTTGGGAACACATTCGATTTGGGCCTTCATGCTACCACACGGGAGGAACGGGGTGTTTGGGCTTTACTTCCGACTCAGGGAGTGCGCCTGTGTTGGAGGGGATTTCCGTGTTGGAGAGCGGTGCCGCGTCGGAGACCACTTTGGCCTCCAGATCGATGATCGGCCCCGCCGGTGGCGTCCAGGCAGTGGACGCCGTCTGTTCGGCGGGCGGCGGCGTAACGCTAATTTCCGGCGGTGTCTCTTCCTGCTGGTGCTTGGCGACCAACGCCGGCGGGCATACATCAATGAAAAGCCGCAGACCGATCAAAAAGATCGTCAGGTCGTCCAACTGGCCGAGTCCCAGGAGTCCATCAGGGATGATATCGACCGGTGAGAGCAAATAGAGAGCGGTCATGAGTGGAACCAGTTTGGTGACAAACGGGACACGACCATCCCACAACAATTCCCAGGCCAGGCGAAACTGGCTAAAAAAATCTTTGAGCCAGCCCATCAACGTACCTATCTGAGGGGAACGCTCTGGGTAGTGCATTGGGTCATTGGGCATAATGCCTCCTCCTCTGAAAATAGCCCCAGAGCACCCAGAGTTCACAGAGAAAAACTCAAATTCTTTGTGTCCTGCGTGCCCTTCGTGGTGAAAAGTTTTCATCCCGCCGCTGGTGAACGCCAGTTAATGACGAATTTCCTTGAAAACAGTTTGATAGTCATGAGTCAAGTGTCTACCCTGCGAGTTGCCAACTCGCGCTACGCAAGGGTAACTGGGTTATTACGAAGAATTATAGTCCGAGTTGTAGCAATGGCAAATACTACCGCGCAAATTGCATTATAATACTACGCTAAAGATATCGAAGGGGTTGCTATGCCATTTCTCATCGATGGACATAACGTTATTGCTGCTTTGTCGGACGTCAATCTCGAAGATCCGGACGACGAGGCCAGGTTAGTCATGAAGCTGCGCGCCTGGAGCGGGCGCGAACGCCGCAAAGCCATTGTCATTTTCGACAGCGGAGTTCCGGGAGGACCGTCACGGGTGCTTTCGTCGCCCGCCGTGCGCGTCATCTTCGCTGCGAAGTATCACAGCACGGCGGATCGCATCATCAAGGAGCGTTTGTCCCATCTCCCTGATGCGCCGAACTGGACGGTGGTCTCTTCGGACCGCGAGGTGCTGGATAATGCGCGGATGAGCGGCGCGAAGACATTGACCGCACAGGATTTTGTCGCACGATTGAATCGGTCGCCGGAAGTCGAGCCAGAGAAGCCGGAAGAGGTCTCGGCAACAGAAGTCGCCACATGGCTGGAAGTGTTTCCCGAACCTCCGCCGACGCCGGAGCCGGCGGAGGCACAGATGGCGCCGCCGGCTCAACCCCGTGTTCCACGTCCACAAACACGTCGTCAGGAGCGCCGCCCCGCGGATTCACAAGTGGGGCGGACGACGCGCACCATCGGCGAGCAGATGGGGGTGAAAACGCCGCCGCCGGAAAAGCCGCAGAGCGCCGCTGCCAAGCCCGACGAGATTTCCGCAGAAGAGGTGGAGGCCTGGTTGGAAGTCTTCCACGAGGCGCCGGAAAGCAACGTCGCACTGCCCAAACCCCGACCAAAGCCGCAGACACCACCATCCCGTCCTCGCTCCCTCACCGTTGACAAGCGTGAAGGGCTTTCCGCGGACGAAGTCGAAGCCTGGCTGGAAATTTTCGGCGGCGAACCTGAGGCTGCATCTGCACCGCCGGAGAAGACGGAAACCGCCGGGGGGAAGAAGCCCGCGCCCGACAGGTCAAAATCGTCGCCCACCCGCCTGGGCAAACACAAGAGACAACTCATTCCCCCGCAAGATGAAGGCACAAGTCCACTTTCCCCAGAGGATGAGGAGTTGTGGCGACGCATGTTCGGCCATGGAGACCGGTAGTTGACCCAACCTGACAGCTTTTCTGCCATCTGTCAGGTTCGAGGGTCATTCTATTTGACCAGGGGCAGCAAATCCGCGGTAGACGGCAGTATCAGATGCGCACCGGCCTGCCGCAGTTCGGCTTCTTCGCCAAAGCCGCACAGCACGCCGATGGTCCACGCGCCCGCGCGACGTCCCGAAAGAATGTCCACCGCTGTATCCCCGACCATGGCGCAGACACCGGGCGTCAGTCCCAGATGGCGCGCGGTATAGAGCACCGGTTCGGGATGCGGTTTGAGATGTTGGGTCATCGTGTGGGTCACGATGAGGGTGAAGAAGTCGGTCAGCTCGTGTTGATGCAAAAATTCTTTCGCTTCGGCCGTGGAGCGCGTCGAGACGATTGCCAGGCGCGCGCGTTCCGCCAGGTGCGCCAACAGCGGTTTCACCCCGGCGATGAGGCGAAAAGTGGGGGGAGTGTGCCCGCTGACCATACGTTGGAATCCAAAGAGCACCGCATCTAGCCCCACCTTATCCACCGCCGTCAGGGCGTAGTTCATCGGCGTCTCGCCCGCCATGACCAGCCGCCGGGCCAGTTGATTGGCGCGGGCCTGTCCCAGGAACTTTAGATGACGCGCCAACGATTCAACAGCTTGATCGTCGGTGTCCATGAGGGTGCCGTCTAAGTCAAAAAACCACCCTTGAATTTGATCGAATGGAACGGCTAGAGTGGACATGGGCTTTCACAAGAGGTCGATGAGCAAACTCAATAAGGCGACAATGAATGTTGCCGCCGCCAATACAAAGGTAATCGTCATCCCATGCTCGCGCCGTCGCTGTTCTGTTTGCAGGACAGCATGCCGCTCTGCCTCACCGTCGCCCATCCGTGCTCCCACGCCGATGCCCCGCCCTATGTCCAGGAGAACGGGAAACGCCGTCGCCACGGCGAGCAGCAGCGCCGAGGTGCAGAGCGCATCGGAAAACGCGCGCCCCGTCAAGCCGGGGACGATGATCGTGTACAAAAAAACGAGGAGGACATCCATCCCCAAAACCAGGCCGAGCGCCGGCCAGAAACGGATTTTGCGACGTTTTTCCATCGGCACTTCCTTTTCATAGCAGATTCGTAGCAGATAAACCGCTCAGCGGCGTTATGAAGGCGCATGGCCATCGTTCGGCGAATGGAGCGATTCCAGCAGCGCCTCGGCGACCGCGCGGTTGATTTTGCGGAACTGGCCCTCGGTTTCCATGGTGACAATCCCCATATCCGCCAGTTGCTCCACGAGTCGTGCCGACCGCGTGTAGCCGATGCGGAGTCGGCGTTGCAGGAGGGAGACAGAAGCCCGGTTCTCGGTCAGAAAAATCTCCACTGCCGTGGGCAAAAGTTGATCTTCGAACTGGCCGGCAGTCTGAGCGTCTTCTTCAAAATCGGGGAAGAGCGCCGGCTGTTCAGGCAATGTCGCTTCGATGAGGGTAGAGGCTTTGGGTTTGGGGAAATCGACCTGCAGCGGCGTTTTCCCCGGCTCGACCGCGTTGTGCCAGAAATGGATCAGGCGTTCCAACTCGTGGTCGGAGACGAAGGCGCCCTGCAGACGCAACGGCTGGCTGACGTCCGGCGGCATAAAGAGCATGTCACCGCGTCCTAGGAGACGCTCGGCTCCCGGCATGTCCAGGATCACGCGCGAGTCCACCGACGAGGCGACGGCAAAGGCCACCCGCGCCGGGAAGTTGGCTTTGATCAGCCCGGTCACGACGTCCACGCTGGGGCGCTGGGTGGCAATGATCAGGTGGATGCCCGTCGCCCGCGCCATCTGTGCCAACCGGCACAACGTGCGCTCGGTCTCTTCCGGCGACTGCATCATCAGATCGGCCAACTCATCCACGAGGACCGCAATGTAGGGGATGGACGGCTCGTCTGTCATGGTGCTCACGCGCCGGTTGAAATCCTCGATGTTGCGTGCGCCGATCTGCGCGAAACGGCGGTAGCGTCCGTCCATTTCGCGCATCACCCATTTCAGCGCCGGCACGACCCGTTCTACGTCGACGATCACCGGCGCCAGGAGATGCGGGATGCCGTTGTATTGCGTCAGCTCGACCCGTTTAGGGTCCACCATCAACAGCCGCAACGTGTCGGGCGTATTTTGCAGCAGCAGCGCAGCGATGATCGAGTTCACGCATACCGATTTGCCCGCGCCGGTCGCACCGGCGATGAGCATGTGCGGCATCGCGCGCAAATCCGCCGCCACCGCCTGCCCGGAAACGTCCTGCCCCAACCCTAAACGCAGACGCCCCTTGAGCTTGCCAAAGCCTTCTGATTCCATGATGTCGCGCAGGGAGACTAACGCCGGCTCCTCATTCGGCACTTCGATGCCCACCAGCCCTTTGCCGGGGATGGGCGCCTGGATGCGGATACTGCGGGCGGAGAGTGCCAGCGCCAGGTCATCGGCCAGACTGGCAATCTTGCCGACTTTGACCTTGGTGGTTCTGCCGGTGCGGCTGGTGATGAACAGGGGTTCGGCGCCATACTGCGTGACCACCGGCCCCTGGTTGATCTCGCGCACGTGCACCGGTGCGCCCAGACTTTCCAGCGTTTTTTCGATGGCGCGGACCTGCTTGCGAATCAAATCTTCGCTGTAATACTGCTCACTGCCCTCTTCCAAAATGTCGGCCAGGTGTGGCAGACGCCAGGCCTGGGTGCCGACTGCCAACGGCGCCCCTTCAAATTCCACGCTGCCATTGCCGTTCGTGGGGCGAGTGGCCACGTTGATGCGGACTTCGTCCTCTTTCGGCTTACGCCCGCGCGCGGCTTTGGACGCCGCCGGTTCGACGGTGCCGCCGATGATTTTGAGCTGCGGCGGGGGGCCTGTCCGCGTCATCGTGTCGGCCGGCAAGGACAACGGCGCAATATCCGACCCCGCCGGATGCCGCCGCCGTTCTGCGCACTGGCTCAGCCATTGGATGGCATCGGCAGGCGCTATCCCGGCGACGAAGGTGCCGACCATCAGCCAGGCGATCACCAAAGTAAGGATGATGCCCGCCTTGCCGAGCGCTTTGAGGCCCACGTCCGACAATAACGCGCCGATAAGACCGCCGCCCAATCCCGCTTCACCGAGTTTGTAGAGGTTTATCTGCGGCCAGGCGGCGCCGGCGATCAGGTGCAACGTCGTCAAAGCGACAAAGAAGCCGATCACCACGCCGATGATTTGTTCGGGAGCGAGTTTGGGCAGGCGTTCCTCAAAGCGACGCAGGATAAGCCACAAGCCGACGCCGCCGAAGAACAGCGGCACGACATACATCCCCCATCCGAACGTCTGCGATAGCACGGCAATCCACCATTCCGGCAGTGCACCGCGTTGCGCCGAGATGAAGCTCAAAACCGTGAGGAGGGCCAGGAAAAACAGCAGCCACCCCACGATGTCCAGCTTTTGATCGGCGCTCAATCGACTCCACAAGGAGGCGCGTTGCGTCTTGCGCTTTGAGGAGCGCGACGTGGACCGCCGACCCGAGGAACGAGAAGAGGTTGCTCTTTTGGTCATAATTCTATCTCAGCTTATCTTTTTGGCCCCAGCGCTGCCTCGATGGCCTCGCCTACCGAGCGCACCGGGATCAAGGTTAACCCCTCGACAGGATGCAAGCGTTTGCTCTGCATACTGCGGGGGAGCAGCATTTTCGTGAACCCTAGCCGTGCCGCCTCGCTCAACCGCGACTCCAATTGCCCTACCGAGCGCACCTCGCCGGAGAGACCGACCTCGCCGACCACCGCCAGGTCTGCCGGAACGGGCTGGTCGCGGAGGCTGGAAGCCAGTGCCACGGCGACGGCCAGATCGGCAGCCGGTTCTTCGACTTGCAGACCGCCGACGACGTTGGCGAAGATGTCCTGCTCATCCAGTCGCAATCCTACCCGGCGGGTGAGCACCGCCACCGTGAGCAGCAGGCGGTTGAAGTCCAGCCCGTTGACCGTGCGACGCGGGTTGCCGAAGCTGGTGTGGCTCGCCAAAGCCTGAATTTCGACCAGGAGGGGGCGTGTCCCTTCCAGCGTGACCGCGATCGTCGAGCCTGGCACGTTAACCATCCGCTCGGCCAGGAACGCCTCGGAGGGGTTTGCTACTTCGACCAGGCCCTGCTCTTGCATCTCGAAAACGCCGACCTCGGAGGTCGCGCCGAAGCGATTCTTCACACTGCGCAGCAGACGGTAGGTGTGGAAGGGGTCACCTTCCAGGTAGAGCACAGTATCGACGATGTGTTCCAGCACTTTCGGGCCGGCAATCGCGCCTTCCTTGGTGACATGACCAACCACAAAGACGGGCACGCCGCTCTCCTTCGCCCACCGCTGGAAACGCGCCGCGCACTCGCGCACCTGGCTCACACTCCCGGCCACCGATGTCATATCCTCGATGTAAACCGTTTGAATGGAATCGACGACCAACGCTTGCAGTGTCGCCAGCATCGCATTGGCCTGGGCCAGAATCGTGCCGGTCTCTGTCTCCGAGAGCAGGTATAGCGGATCGCCTTCAATGCCCAGGCGTTTGGCGCGCATTTTGATCTGCCGGGGGGATTCCTCGCCGGAGACGTAGAGCACGGGCCGTTCTGCCGACCCCAGCGCGGCAGCGACTTGCAGCAGCAACGTGGACTTGCCGATGCCCGGTTCGCCGCCGATCAACACAATCGAGCCTGGAACCAGGCCGCCACCGAGCACGCGCGCAAACTCTCCCAGCGGCACTGCGATGCGATCCACGGCGCCGAGGTCGACCTGGCTTAACGGCTGGGGGTGCTGCGAGAGGTGCGCCGGCGGCGCGACCGCACCGGCGGCGTCTGTCTCCACCAAGACTTCGACCAGAGAATCCCACGCGCCACAGTTGGGACATCTCCCCATGTGACGGGCATAACTCCAGTTGCATTGCTGACACACCCAGCGACTTTCTTGTTTTGCCATTGTGTTGCTCTCCTCCTCTATCATACCAGAACATATATTCTATGGAAAGAGGCACTTTTGCTATGGGCCGCTTCCTAATTATACTATGACTCGCCTAAAAAAAGGCATCTATTCAAGCCGGTCAACCTGGCGCAGCAGCTTATTCCATACCAGGTTTGGCGCGGATTTTGGTATGCCAGGTGCTTTTAGATGACGCGATAGGCGTCTTATCCCCCCTCCTTTCCCTGCTTGCGGGGGAGAAGGTTGCATCCTCCCATTCCCTTTATCCTGTTCTATCTCTTCTCCCCCGCCAACGGGGGATGAGAGGGGGATGAGAGGGGCTGAATAGTTACCTCCAAAGTTTGACAAATTCTTCGACCCGGCTATAATGACCTGCCAGCCAGGCCCTTGAGGGAGCGGCTTACATTGTGTCATCGGGCCTATATGGTAGGCTTATGGATAAGGGAGGAAAACGTGTACGCAGTTGTTAAATCGGGAGCACACCAGTACAAGGCAACCGTTGGAGATCATCTCATTGTCGAGCGCCTGCCTCAGGAGGTAGGCACGCAGGTAGAGTTGGATCAGGTTTATTTGGTGGATGACGGGGAGCAGGTCCTCGTCGGTCAGCCGACGGTCCATGGCGCGCTGGTTCGGGCGACCATCGTGGAGGAATTCCGCGGCCCTAAAGTGCGTATCTTCAAGTATCGCCCGAAAGAACGTTATCGCCGTCGCATGGGACATCGCCAGACCTACATGCGTCTGCGGGTGGATGACATTGTGAAGGGAGCATAGCATCATGGCACGGAAGAAATCGAGTGGTGTTAACGGTCGTGATAGTCGCGCTAAGAGTCGCGGCGTGAAGAAGTACGGCGGGGAACCTGTCATCACCGGCAACATTCTGGTGCGACAGGTGGGAATGCACATCAAGCCGGGTGTGAATGTCGGCATGGGTAAGGATTTTACGCTCTTTGCTCTGGCCGACGGTCACGTTAAGTATGACGTTGTTCATGGGCGTAGGCGCGTGAATGTGGAAGTCACAGGAGGCACCGTCGCATGAAGCCGCAAATTCATCCTCAATGGTATCCCGAAGCCAAGGCCATCTGCGCCTGCGGGGCGGTCTGGACGATAGGGGCTACGGTGCCGGAAATGCACACGGACGTGTGCGCCAAGTGCCATCCTTATTTCACCGGTGAACAGCGTATTGTTGACACCGAAGGACAGGTTGATCGTTTTATGCGTCGGCTTCAGGCGCGCGAAGACGCTCTGCAAGAAGTCGCACAGCGCAAAGCAGCACGTACTTCTCCTGAACTCGACATCACCCAGTTGGGGCTTGGCAAGCGGATAGAAAAACTGCTGCTGGATAATGGCATCGTCAAAGTGGGCGACGTGCTCAACCGCCTGGATGAAAAAGGCGAAGATGGGCTTACCGAAATCAAAGGTTTTGGTCTCAAGGCCCTGGCCGACCTGAAAAAGAGTCTGCGGGGGCGAGGGTACGTCCTGCCGGGCGACGAAGCTGCCGAGTCAATTCCCAACGCTGCATAGATATGAAAACGAGGCAGGGAATATCCCCTGCCTCGTCTACTTTTGTTCTCCGCCGGTTTTCTTCTTTGATCTATAGGCGGTTTGAGCCGCATAGACCGATCAGCTCAGGAGCTTGCCATGCCTAAAGACCCTCATTATGGATGGATTGAAGTTATCTGCGGCAGTATGTTCAGCGGCAAGACTGAAGAACTCATACGTCGTTTGCGTCGGGCGCAAATTGCCCGGCAAAAGATTCAGGTTTTCAAACCCGCCATTGACCTGCGCTACACCGACAAGGCCATCGCCTCCCATAACGGCCTGCAAGAGAACGCCATCCCGGTGAACAACAGCGCGGAGTTACGCGCCCGTCTTGACCCCACTGCCGACGTTGTGGCGATTGATGAGGTGCAGTTTTTCGACGCGGCGATTGTGGATTTGTGCAACACTCTGGCCGATCAAGGCAAACGGGTGATCTGTGCCGGGTTGGATATGGATTTTCGCGGCGTTCCCTTTGGTCCGATTCCGCAACTGCTGGCGATTGCCGAGCGCGTGGACAAGTTGCAGGCCATTTGCGTGGTCTGCGGGGCAGCCGCCAGCCGTACCCAGCGTCTCATCGCCGGCGAGCCGGCCTACTTCGACGACCCCGTTGTCCTGGTCGGCGCCAGCGAGGTCTACGAAGCACGGTGTCGCGCCCATCACCAGGTGCCGCAGCGGCCTGTGCAAGAGGAGATATAACGTGACTGCCACTCTTCCTAATTCCGTCGAGCGTGTGCTGTTAGACGAAGCCACCATTCAGCAGCGTGTCCAACAAATGGCCGATATCATCAGCACCGATTACGCCGGACTGCGCAACGAGGAGTTCTTGCTGGTTGGCGTTTTGAAAGGCTCGTTCATGTTTATGGCGGATCTCGCCCGCCGGCTGACTGTACCGCACCGCGTTGATTTCATCGCGCTTTCCAGCTACGCCGATGGTGCCACGGCGAGCGGCTCGGTACGCATGATTATGGACACGCGCGTCGATGTCGCCGGACGCCATGTCTTGATCGTCGAGGACATTGTCGATACCGGCTACACCTTGCAGTATTTGTATCGCATCTTCGGCGCCCGTCAACCGGCCTCGCTGCGAACGGCAGTTTTGCTCAGCAAGCCTGAACGGCGCAAAGTCGAAACGCCGATTGATTATCTGGGGTTCCAGATTCCCGACGTGTGGGTAGTGGGGTATGGGCTGGATTTCGCCGATCGGTTCCGGACTCTGCCCTACATTGCGATACTCAAATCCAGCGTTTACCAGTAGAAGTGTACTGGTCAACAAGATGTTGGACACGCGGCTCAATTCGTTCCCACCGCTGAGGACACAGAGAAATAGCCTCCATCTCGGTGAACCCGGCGCTCGCGGCGGTAAAAAAACCGCGCTGTGGTGTTCAATATCATCCTGACGAGTACAATTGACCAGTAGAAGCTGTAGATCTTTGGAATCTGATGCAGGAGGTCACGATGTCCATGGTGAACGATGTCGAAACAGTGTTGATCTCGGAGACGCAAATTCAAGAGCGGATCGTCGATCTGGCTGCTGAAATGAACGCCATCTACACCGATGCTGATCTGCCGGTGTTGATCTGTATCCTCAAGGGGGCCTTCATGTTCCTCGCCGATCTGACGCGCCATCTCGCCTTTCGTCACGAGATCGACTTCATGGAAATTTCCAGTTATGGGCGCGGGACGACCAGCAGTGGGGCGGTACGCATTCTGCTGGACCTGGCGGCGGATGTGCAGGGGCGGAACATCGTCGTCGTTGAGGATATTGTGGATACCGGCAACACGTTGACTTACATTCTACGCAACTTCGCGGCCCGCAAGCCTGCCAGTGTGCGAGTCGCCACACTGCTCAGCAAGCCTAGCCGTCGCCAGATCGAGGTGCCGATTGATTTTGTCGGGTTTGAAGTGCCGGATGAATTCGTCATCGGCTATGGCCTCGACTTCGCCGAGCAATATCGGAATCTCCCTTTTATCGGTGCCCTCAAATCTGAAGTCTACCAACAGCCCTGATCACGCCCCCGTCATCCTGGCGAAGATGTTTTGCCACCTTATCTTTGCCGGCGCCCGCCTGCATAGTTCTATGACGAAAATGAAAGGAGTCGAGGTTGTCCCCGGCTCCTTTCTTTCTTAACCATCCCGGCGCTACTCCAGGGTGCAGATCGCACCGGGCTGTTTAATGCGCAAGGCCAGAGTTTCCATCATCCGGAAATGATGTTCCAGATTGGTGGTCTCGACAAAGCCTGTCGCTATGTCCAGTCCCACGGCCAGATCAACGTATTGCACTTGCGCCGCAATGATCAGCACCTTGTCCTCGGCCACGGCCGGCGAGGCGAAGATGCCGCCAGTGGCCTGCTTCTCCAGCAGTTCACTCTCTAGGATGCCGCGCTTGCCGTAGACCCGTTGGAGTTTGGCGTGTAACAGCGGGTGCATAGCGACGGCATACGGCGGGTAGAAGCCCGCAGAGATGAGCATGGCCGTGGCGGAGGCGATGTTGGCCAGCGCCTGCCCCTCTTCATTCCAGTCGCCGAGCGCGAGCGTTTGCCGTCCGGCGGCAGTGAATAGCCCTGGTACGCCCTCGTCCACGTTGCCGTCGAAGATCAGTTTGTCCTCGGCCAGCGCGACCTGTGTCGCGGCCGCCGCGATAGGCGCAGTATCGAAGGGCTGCCCGGTGTTCATCAATTCCAGGTCTTTGGCCGTGATGATGAAGTCCTTCATCAGCGTGCTTAACGGGAGCTGCCGACTCACCGTGGCGCGCACCGGTTCGGCCTCCTGGCTGTTGTAGGTGTAAAGGGGAACGGTGTAAGCGCCGAATCCCAATGGCCCGTACAGGTCGAGAATCTGCCGCCCCACCACCATGCGGTTGACGACTTCATTAACGGTGGCATCGATCAACCGCCATTGTTCAGCGGTGAGCGGAGCATCGTGACGCATCAGAATGTTCTCCATAGGTTATCTCCTCGTATAAAATAGTCTGATAGTCATTCATCCAATAGTCCGGGGATCATTTTCATGACCGGGGCTATACCGAAGGTCCGGTTACACTCCTTTTACGCTTTGCGTTTTAATGTCCCCACGGTCCACACCCTGGTGGACGGTGACGCGGCCGGGGCTACAAGCGGCTTCAGGCGCTTGAGCAGTCGACCAAAGAGATTCTCGTGATACAACTCCTGTCCGCGTGCATCGTCGACGACGCTCTTGATGCCGGGATCCACCATCTGCGTGAGAAATTGCCCGTACATGGTGGCAGTTTCATTCTCAAGCTGGATGTCGGCTTCCAGCATCGCCTGGGGGTCGGCGGGCAGGGTCAGCGGATGATGGGTGAGGGGCATTTCTGCGCCGCCGCCCGCCAGAGCCTCACCAAACCAACCCATGTGCTGCATTTCATTGATGGCCTGCGTCATCAATTGACTGGAGATTTCCTCGTCTTTGTCCAGCGTCAAAAACGAGTGGACGAGATATTGCAGGACCGCCGCGTATTCGTGGTTCACGCCCCAGTTAAGCGCTTCCTGATCGACGGCAGCCAGCGCCGGCGCCGGTTCTACAGTCGGTTCTGTCGACACGGGTGCCTGCTGTAGAGCGAGGGTAGTTTTGTCGACGAAGTGGGTGAAATCACCGTGGTGACGGCGTTCGTCGGCGAGGATATGCTCGATGTCGGTCAGCAGGTCGGGATCGGCAATCCGCGTGAGGTAGCTTTCGTACATGGCGATGGCGCGCTCTTCTGCCGCAACATCGCGCTGCATCCATTCCGGGGCATTCGCTCCGCTCAGGTCGGTAAAACCGCGCTGTGTGGTCGGCTGACCGCCCAGATGCACAATCCAACGCGACAGAATCCAGAGGTGTCGCATCTCTTCGCGGGCAATGGCCTCGATTTCACAGGCCAGTTCGCCCTCGCCCATCTTATAGGCATGCCGCAAATACTGGATCACGGCTGCATGCTCATCTTCCACTGCTGCCTTGAGCATGGGGATGACATCGCGCGAATCTTCGCCCTCATGGATCATTGATGGCATAGTAACCTCCTTGTCAATAGCCCCAGAGTTCACCGAGAAAAACACACCTTACCGCAGGTGCGGCTACACTTCTTAAAGAAGAAAACGGCAGACAGTAGACGGGACGCCATTCTTGGTCTACTGTCTACCGTTGCTTACCGTACCATCTACTCGACCTTCAGCTCATGGCTGTTTTCCCACAATCCGTGGATGTTGCAGAGCGCGGTGGCGATCAGCGTGCCCGCTCCCTTGACCGTAACCGAGCATTCTGTTACGGGATGGGTCCACACGGGGCCGGAATCTGCCCCCTGGACTGCCGCTCCGTGCGCCACGAAATCGAAGTGTCCCACCTGATAGATGAACTTGTCGCCTTCGGGCTTGAAATACAGCTCGATCCAGTTGATGTGGTGCGCGGTGGTGTTGGGGTGCGGGATTTCCTTGCCGATGCTGAGCTTCACCGTAAACGGTTCACCCGCTGTGACGACATCCGGGGCCTCGATAACAGGCGCGTGCTTTTCCTTCTTCCAATCTGCCGTCTGAATGTTGTCGCCGAGTTTCATAGTTATGCCTCCTTTATATTTGTTGAACGATCAACAATGAACTCTGCCGCATGATGGGTGCTGCTTCTAGCGGTACAACCCTAGTCTATACCGACCATGCAGAAATGCAAGCTGAACACAGTTATTCCCAATATGCAAAAGTGCATAGCACTTTGTATTTCACAAAGACACGATATAATTGCTGAACCGCTTCGGAAAATTGTTCGCCAGCGGGTTCTACCTTACAATCGTGCAGTATATCTTTGACCACAAGGAGAGGATTTTATGGATCGTACACTGTTGAGAAGCCTGTCATGCGTACTTCTTGGGATCATAGTGACATTGGCCGGATGCCAGAACGCGACGCCGGCAGCTACACCGGAACCATCGCCGACATCAACACCCACGCCGGTTCCAACCTGCACACCCTATCCCACCTACACGCCCTATCCGACTTATACCCCTGCCCCCACTTATACCCCGTTCCCCACGTGGACGCCTCAACCGACGGCAACATTCACGCCTGAACCTACCGCTACCGAAACACCTCAACCGACGGCGACATCCTTACCCAGGCCGACGACGGTTCCTGCGACAAAGGTTCCGCCAACTCCAGCAGGCAAAAGTGTGGCTGACATCGTTGAAACGATGCGCACGACCCGGCAGTGGGTGGAATCGTTAGGAAATATGATCAACGCAGCGATGGGATCGGGGTATATCAACTGCCAGGACTGGGTCAATACGGTGCTCCGTATCGACGCCGCATCGCAAATCGATGTTTCAGGAAACAACGAGCAAGTCCAAGGCGCTTATCAGGAATATCGCCGGGGAATCGCGATATTGATGGATGGGGTTGCTCCCATGACCGAAAACTGTACAAAGTTCCTGACGGGGCAGGAGACTAAGGGTGATATCGGGTTCCAACAGTGGGGAACCGCGCGGATCAAAGTGGACGAGGCTTTGCCCTACATCGACAGGGCCATTGCCGCGTTGTCGCAATGAGATCCCCGACGCACAAGAGGCCGTCGGTGAAGGGCCGTTCACGCCTCGCGCCTGGCAGCGACGCGGGCTAAAATTCGGGCGACGGCCGGCTCAACCAGAGCCGCCGTCTCCGGCGAAAGCCCTTCACCGAAGTCAAAATCATATCCCTGGACGGAGAGCAGCCAGGCCTCCGGCGCTGTTCCATACATCTGCTGCGCCAACGCCAGAAGGGTCGAAGGGTGCGTTTGGTGGTAGACGAACGGTGTGTGGTACGAGACATCCAGACGTTCTTCGTGAAGCGGCTCTATCTCGTTGCCGCCGACGTGGGCATCCACAAAAATGACCATGGCATAATCTTTGACGGTCTCGGCCAGTTCCGGCACCAGTTGATGCAACACCACCCCATCCACCGCATGTCCCAGAGCCTCAAAACCGTCGTCCAGGTCATCCAACAGGGCACGTCCCCAACGCGCCAAAAGCGTGTTGATGATCACCCGCGCTACGCCATCGTCCCGCCGGTAGAGATTGCCGAATCCGACGATTAAAGTACGATCCTCATTCCCTTCCATAAAAACATTGTACCACAAATAGACGGTGGCAGGTTGGGCAGGATAATAGGAGTCGGTTGGATCCTAACGACTACGGGTCGTTACTACGGCAATACCTTCGTAGATACCTTCGTAGTAGCGACTTCAGTCGCTTCTTTACACTTGAGAAGTCTCATTATAGAATAGAGAAAATACGAACGACTAAAGTCGTTACTACGGGTCGTTACTACGGCGATACCTTCATAGATACCTTCGTAGTAGCGACTTCAGTCGCTTCTTTACAATAGAGAAAATACGAACGACTAAAGTCGTTACTACGGGTCGTTACTACGGCGAT
>DAOOGN010000012.1:16487-17354 GCA_035415725.1 Anaerolineae bacterium
TTTACAATAGAGAAAATACGAACGACTAAAGTCGTTACTACGGGTCGTTACTACGACGATACCTTCATAGATACCTTCGTAGTAGCGACTTCAGTCGCTTTTTCATACTTGGAAGGGCCCTTATGCCTTACGAATATCGCACCATGACGCCTGAGGAACGCGCGGCCGTCGTCGCATACCGGCGCAGTAAAGGTTACCCCCTGCACTCTCCACCACACCCTTATCGTGAGGGCGGCTGGTATATCATCACCGCCGCCAATTATGAACATAACCCCATCCTACAACCCGCAGAACGGCGCACTGCCTTTGAGGATCAACTTCTCATAACGTTAAACGCCATCGGTGAAGTGGGCGCGTGGGTCATTTTGCCGAATCACTATCATGTTCTAACGATGGTCGAATCTCTCGATGTCCTATCCGCAGCTCTTAAACAACTCCACGGGACAACCGCACGGACCTGGAATCTGGAAGACGCACTCACCGGGCAGCGCCGCGTGTGGTACAAGTTCTACGACCGCTGGGTTCGCAACGAAGCCCATTACTATCGTGCCCTTAACTACATCCACTATAACGCTGTCAAGCATCGTTATGCAGAAACGCCTTATGATTGGCCCTGGTCTAGCGTGACGCGTTATGTGGAGGCTTTTGATCGCGAATGGCTGCGGGTGCAATGGAAAGCGTATCCTCCACCTACCAGTGACTTCGGTGATGTTCCGTAGGGTGTGAACTGGAGTGAGGATTGGGAGTCGTTCTGAAGAAACGACTAAAGTCGTTACTACATTGTCGTTACTACGTTGTCGTTGCTACATTGTCGTTACTACATTGTCGTTACTACATTGTCGTTACTACATTGTCGTTACTACATTG
>DAOOGN010000012.1:17454-55221 GCA_035415725.1 Anaerolineae bacterium
CGTTACTACATTGTCGTTACTACATTGTCGTTACTACATTGTCGTTACTACATTGCCGTTACTACATTGTTGTTACTACATTGTCGCCGTCGTTACCACCCTCGCAAACAACCGCGCCCGCAGGCCAGACCTGCGGGCGCGGTGTTTGAAGTTAGGTGCAGCCTAATCCCGTTCCAGTGTGTCCAGCACCGTCCCGTCCGGCGCGATCAACTCGATGCGGAGTGGCATCTGGCCTATCGCGTGGGTCGAGCAGGAGAGGCAGGGGTCGTGGGCGCGGATGGCGGCCTCGACGCGGTTGAGCATCCCCTCGGTGAGTTTCGTGCCGTCGACATAGCGCCTGGCGACCATGTTGACCGAGTGGTTCATCGCCCAGGCGTTGCCCGCCGTGGCAACGATCATGTTGACTTTGGTGATGACGCCCTGATCGTTGGTCCAATAGTGGTGGAAGAGCGTGCCGCGTGGCGCTTCCAGAACGCCGACGCCCTCGCCGGTGATCGTCCCCGACGGGTTGACGACATCCGTGTTCAGAATGTCAGGGTCGTCCATCAACTCCCGTACATGCTCCAGGGCGTACAGTGTTTCAATCAGACGGGCATAATGGTAGTACAGCGTCCCTTCTACCGGCTTGCCGCCGTTGAGCGATTTCCAGATCAGCATTTCGCTCTGCGCCATCGGCGTGCTGATGTGGCTGGCGGTGTTCAAGCGTCCCAAAGGCCCGACGCGGTAGATGCCCTTCTCGTAACCCCGTTTTTTGTAGAACGGCGCTTTGAGGTAGGTGTAGGGATTGACATGTTCGCCGATATAGTCCAGGTAGTGGTGGGGATCGAACTCCTCCAGGAGCATGCCATCGGAATCCACCATACGTAGTTGCCCGTCATAGAGTTCCAACGCGCCATCGTCTTGTACCAGGCCCATATAGGCGGAGGGGAACGTGGCGAACTCGGCCAGCATCGGCGCGTTGTTTTGCATCCACCCTTTGAAGAATTCCAGCCCTACCACCGTCGTCGCGATGTGATCATCCAGTTGGCCGAGAATCCAGTCGCGGTCGGCCGGCTTGAGCGGTTGCGTCACGCCGCCGGGCACCGCATAGATGGGGTGCACGCGACGTTCACCCAGCCGGCGGATGATCTCCTGGCCGAAGGCGCGCAGTTTGACGGCCTTGACGGCCAGATCGGCGTTGGCCTGGACGATGCCGCCCACGTGGCGTATGGCCGGGTCGGCATCGAAACCGAGGAAGAAATCCGGCCCCGCCAGCTCGAAGAAGTGCATCCCGTGAGACTGGATGATTTGCCCCATGTGCATCAGCTCGCGGAGTTTGTGCGCAGTGGGGGTCGGCGTGGTGCCGGCGATCACGTCGCAGGCTTTGGCGGAAGCCAGGTGATGGCTCACCGGACATATACCGCAGGTGCGCGGCGTGATCTGGGGCATTTCGTAGAACATCCGCCCTTCGCTGAACTTCTCGAAGCCGCGGAACTGCTCCACGTGAAAGTATGAGTCTTGCACTTTACCCGCCTCATCCACATAGATCGTAATCTTGGCGTGCCCTTCGATGCGGGTCACCGGAGAAATGGTTATTTTTTGTGTCATGATGCTTACCTCCCGTAATTTCCCACTCTACCCGTCCATACCATACTTGAGGACTTTGCCCTCCAGCTTGGGCGTGCGTCCTGCCAGTAACTCGGTCAAAACGAACCAGATGGCGTCGGCAGAGGGGGGGCATCCCGGCAGGAAGACATCAACGGGGACAACGTCGCCCACACCCACCACTTTATCGGTCAGGGGGGTCAGGTCCTCGTGCTGCGGAATCTCGCCATCGACGGTGCTCTCCGTCTCAATGTAACCACGTCGCAGCACTTCCTCCTTGCTGAAGAAGTTGCGCATGGTGCAGATGCCGCCCGTCACGGCGCAATCGCCCATCGCAATCAAGGTTTTGCAGCGCGAGCGCATCAGTTTGGCTTCTTCCTCTTCCTCTTCATTGCCGATGCCGCCGGACAGAATGCCCACGTCGACGCCGGACTGCGGCGGATGCTTCAAATCGGTGATGGGCGTGGAGCTTAACTCGACGTGCTTGAGCAGCTCGACAATCCGTTCATCAATGTCCAGGAAGGACATTTCACAACCTGCACATGCCTCCAACCATTGCATAGCCACGGTAACTTTACCCATAGTTTGCTCCTTGCAACGTAAAACGTGATGCGTAAAACGTGATAGGTGAATCGTGAGGCGGGATGACTGCTCCCGTATCACGGTTCACGGTTCACGTTACAGCATTTTCGCCAGTTTGACCAGCACCTCGGCTTCGTCTCTCACCATCTCCGGCTTCGCCAGCGCGGGATGCAGGGGGAAGACTTTGCCTTCGAGGTTGGTCACGTGGCCCGTCTGTTCGCACCAGATCGGCGACGGCAGCACCACATCCGCCTGCTCGACGAGAGGCGATTGGTAGCTCGCCTGCACGATGGTGAAGGCCGCCTGCAACTTCGCGGCCAGTCCCTCATCCTCTGCCTGCTCGCCCAGCAGGACGAACTGCGTCGCGGCGCCGTTCGGCGAGAGCGGCTTCAACCCGGCGGCCCTGGCCCCCGCGCCGTTGCGGGCGGGGCTCAGCGCCAGATAGAACAGCTTATCCGCCAGCGGTTTGAGCGCGGTGATGGCCTTGGGCTTGATGCCGACGCTGTAGACGAGCACGACCTTCTTCGCCCCGGCAGCGGCCTCGGCTACCTTCGCCGCATCGGCGTAAGAGACGGTCATCGTGGCGCGCTCGCTGAGCTTGTTCTCACCCTCACCGATGACGGCTACTGTCGCGCCCTTGTCCGCAGCGCGATGGACGAAGTAGCCGATCACGCGCTGGTAATCCAACGGCTGCGCCCCGGCGACGATGATGAAGTCGGCATCCAGGATGTCGCTCACGGCCGCCGCTGTGCCATAGCCCAACGTCGGTGCGACCGGCTCCAGGGTGCCGGCCTTGCCGCCGGCCTTTGCCAACAGTTGGGCGAAAGCCGCCAGCGCTTCGTTCGTCGTCGCGCACAAAGCCAGACCTTCGACATGGCCGGCCTTGAGCTTGCCCGCCGTCGTCTCCAATGCCTCGTCCCAACTCACCTCGACCAGCTTGCCGTCCTTGCGGACCAGCGGCTTGGTGAGGCGCTTGCGGTTGTCGTACAGCGGCGCGAAACGTCCATCGACGCACAACAGCCCCCCGTTGGGATCGGAGTCCCACACGCCGTCGACGCGCAGGAGGCGGCTGTAGCGTGTGACCACGTCCAACGTACAGCCGACACTGCACTGCATACACGTCGTCTGCACGTGGGTGACGTCCTTCTCGCGGCCACCGTAGGCGCTGTGTGCATCGATCAACGCGCCGGTAGGGCACACCTGGAGACAGGTGCCGCACTCGACGCAGGTGGACTCGCCAAACGGGACGTTGAGGTCCGCCATTACCATCGACTCGGCGCCGCGTCCGCGTAAATTGAGCGTATGGTTCGCCGCGATCTCGGCGCAGGCCCGGATACAGCGAGAGCAAAGGATGCAGCGGTTTTGATCCATGATGAAGTATTTGCGCGAGGCATCGACCGCCAACTTTTCATACGGCCGAGGATAGGTGAAGTGATCCAGACCGTAGCGATAGGCTGCATCCTGCAACTCGCAGTTGCCGCTCATCTGGCAGAACATGCAATAGTGGTTGCGTTCGGAGAAGAGCAGTTCCAACACGAACTTGCGCACCTCCACCGCATCCGGGGTGTCCGTCTGCACTTCCATCCCTTCGGCCACCGGCGTCGTGCAGGAAGATTGTAGCCCGCGCATTCCCTTGACCTCGACCAGGCACATCCGGCATGCCCCCCATGTCGACAATGCAGGGTGGTAGCAGAGCACGGGGATGTCAATATCGGCTGTCATAGCAGCTTCCAGAATCGTCTGCCCACTTTGGGCCACGACGTCTTTTCCATTGATTTTGAGATGCACCTCACTCATAAGTGCCTTGCCTCCTTTTTCTAATCTCTAATCTCTAATTTTCTAGCTCCCCACCTTCGCTTCAAATTCCTCACGGAAGTATTGCAATCCGGTGAGGATGGGGACCGGGGCGGCCTGCCCCAGGCCGCAAAACGAAGCGGAGCGCACGTAGTTAGCCACTTCTTCCAGACGGGCCAGGTCCGCTTTTTTGGCGTACCCACCCTTCAGGCGTTGCAACGCCTCCAACATTTGTCGCGTGCCGACCCGACACGGCGTACATTTGCCGCACGATTCGGTCTTGAAGAAACGCACCAGCACGTAGGCCAAATCCACAATGTCGGTATCCTCATCGGCGATGAGAAGCGCGCCGCTGCCCAACCCAGCGCCTCTTTCGGCCATGGACGCGAAGTCCATCGGCACGTCCAGCAGGTCGGCGGGGATAATCGTGCCGGAGGAACCGCCCGTCTGGGCGCATTTGAACGCTTTTCCGTTCTTCATACCGCCGCCGTAGATTTCGATGACTTCGTGCAGGGTCGTGCCCATCGGCGTTTCGATGAGGCCGGTGACGTTGACGTCGCCCAGCATCGTGTAGACTTTAGTGCCGGGACTGCGCTTCGTGCCGATGCCGCGATACCACTCTGCGCCGTTCAAGAGGATCGGCGCGACGTTGGCCAGCGTCTCGACGTTATTGACGACGGTCGGCATGCCGTGATAGCCGTAGACGGTCGGATACGGCGGGCGAATCCGCGGCACGCCGCGCTTGCCTTCCATGCTTTCCAGCAGTGCCGTTTCCTCGCCGCAGATGTAGGCGCCGGCGCCGGCGTGAAGGTGGATATGGAAGGAGAAGCCACTGCCGAGGATGTTATCGCCCAGCAAGTTCAGCTCTTCGGCCTGTTGGATGGCGCGATGCAGAATGTCCTTCGCCATCACGTATTCGCCGCGAATGTAGATCCAGCCTTCGTGAGCGCCGACGGCATAGCCGGCCAACGCCATCCCTTCCAAAACCGCATGGGGATCGCCCTCCAGGATATGGCGGTCCTTGAAGGTCCCCGGTTCGGATTCGTCGGCGTTGCACACAATGTACTTCACGCTCTCAGGCCGTGTGGCGACGAACGACCATTTCAGCCCGGTGGGAAAACCGGCGCCACCGCGTCCTTGCAGATTGGAACTTTTGACGGTGTTCAGGACCTCGGCGGGCGTCATCTTTTCGAGCGCCCGCCCCAGCGCGAAGTACCCATCCTGGGCGATGTAGTCTTCGATGCTGTAGGGATCGATCACCCCGACACGTCTAAGAACGATGCGCTGTTGGCCGTAGAGCACATCGCTGACGGCGGGCAAAGCTACTACGCTTTCAGGGGACACCTCCGACGGCGCCACCAATTTCTGCGCTACCCGCCCTTTGTAAAGGTGTTCTTCAACGATGAACGCGCCATCTTGCGGCGTGACCGGCCCGTAGACCGTGCCTTCGGGATAAACGATGACCGCGGGCAATATGTCGGTCCGCGTCACCTGTCCCGTGTAGCCCACCTGAACCTCATCCTCCAAACCATAGAACGACAGCTCGGCCTCGAGGGCTAATTTCGTCTCTTCTGCTCCCCGCGAGAGACTGAGCGGATCACCGGACACCAAAACAGTAGCACGGATCATGCGGCACCTCCTACACCATCGGCTTCACGATAGCGCGCCAGGATTTCATGGACTTTGTCCGTGGTCAGGTTCCCATAAATGTCATCGTCGATCATCATCACGGGACCGACGGCGCAAGCGCCGATGCAGCTTGTCGGCAGCAGAGACCATTGCCCGTCCAACGTCGTCTCGCCAAAGGGGACGCCGACCTCGCGTTCCAACGTCTCCCAGATTTCGCGCCCCCCGGCTACGTGACATGGCGCATCCTCGCAAAAGCGAATGACGTGCTTCCCCAGGGGTTTCAAGCTGATCAGGCTGTAGAAACTGGCGACGCTGTACACTGTGCTGAGGGGAAGTCGCATCCGCTGCGCAATGGCCGTGAGGCTTTCGCGGCTCAGATAGCCTTGATACTGATTCATGTCGCGTAAAATTTCGACCAGGGCTTCTGGACTGTCTCCGTATCGTTCGATAAATTTTTCCACGCTCGCTGTAACGCCCTTTTCCATAAGCACCTCTTTCATGGGTCAGTGACCGGCGCTTGACCGCCGGCAGGCAGCACGCCCGCCGGCAGCCAATCACGCCTAATAGATACTAATCGCATTCACCGGGCAGACTTGCTTGCAGATGCCGCAGCGAATGCAAACATTGGGGTCGATGACATGTTTCTCCTTGGGTTTGCCGGCAATGGCGTTGACCGGGCAGTTGCGTGCACAGCGCGTGCAGCCGATGCACAGGTCGGGATCGACTTTGTACTCGATGAGAGCGCGGCAGACCTTCGCCGGGCATTTCTTCTCGTAGATATGCGCCTCGTATTCGGCGCGGAAGTGCTCGATAGTGCTGAGGACGGGATTGGGCGCCCCCTTTCCCAGCCCACACAACGCTCCATTCGACGTGGATCTGCCCAGCGTCTGGAGCATCTCGATATCGCCGGGTTTGCCCCGTCCTGCACAAATGTTATTCAGAATATCCAACATGCGACGGGTGCCGACGCGACAGGGCACGCATTTGCCACAGGATTCCTCTTGGGCAAAATCCATGAAGAAGCGGGCGATGTCGACCATGCAGGTGTCTTCATCCATCACCACGAAACCGCCCGATCCCATGATCGAGCCGACCGATGCCAGCGATTCGTAATCTATCGGCATATCCAGGTATTTGGTCGGGATGCAGCCGCCCATCGGCCCGCCGGTTTGTACGGCCTTGAACTTCTTGTCGTTGAGAATGCCGCCGCCGATGTCGTAGACGATCTCCCGCAGCGTCACGCCCAACGGTACCTCGATCAGGCCGGTGCGCTTGACCTTGCCGGCAATGGCGAAGGTCTTGGTGCCCTTACTCTTTTCGGTCCCCATCGAGGCAAACCACGCGCCGCCTTTGAGCAGGATTTGCGGGACGTTGGCATAGGTTTCGACGTTGTTGATGTTCGTCGGGCGCTGCCAGAGGCCCGCCACGGCGGGGAACGGTGGACGGGTGCTGGGCATGCCCCGTTGGCCTTCGATGGAACGCATCAGGGCCGTCTCTTCGCCGCAGACGAAGGCGCCTGCGCCCATGCGGATTTCGAGATCGAAGTCGAAGCCGGAGCCGAAGATGTTCTTCCCCAGGAAGCCGTACTCCCGCGCCTGTTGCAGTGCCACGCGCAGGGTGCGAATGGCAATCGGATATTCGGCGCGGACGTAGAAATAGCCTTGTTCGGCCCCGATCACGTAAGCGGCGATGATCATCCCTTCGATGACGGCGTGCGGATCGCCTTCCAGCACGCTACGGTTCATAAACGCGCCGGGATCGCCTTCGTCACCGTTGCAAATGATGTATTTGGGATGGGTGGGGCTGTTGCGGGCGAACGTCCACTTGAGATGGGTGGGAAAGCCGGCGCCGCCGCGCCCGCGCAGGCCGGATGTTTTCATCACGTCGAGCACTTGCTCCGGCGTCATGGTGGTCAACACCTTGGCCAGAGCCGCGTAACCGTCCTCGGCAATGTAGTCCTCGATGTCGAAGGGATTGATCTTGCCAACGTTGCGCAATACCACGCGCACCTCTTTGGGCGCGGGCGGCGGCAGCGGCGTGACTTTCGGTTCGGCCTGCGTGAGGGCCAGCACCGGGCGACCTTTCAGCAGATGTTCTTCGGTGATGCGGACGGCATCCTCCGGCGTCAGGTTGACGTAGCGCACGCTGTCGGGGTAGACGATGGCCTCGACGCCCTGGGCGCTCGTGCTCACGCTGGAAGTCATCCATACCTGTACTTCATCGCGCAAGGCCACATCCTGAAGGGCCTCCAGGAACGCTTTGTAGACGGCCTCGGCGCCGGCGGCGTCACGGTTGATTAGAATGTTGGCGCGATAAGCCATAGTTCCTCCTCAACGAACCAACCAGTCGGCGACAACTTCGCCGCCCAGAATATGTTTCTCGATCAGGGTTGGCACCCGGCTGGCGTCGATGTTGCCATAGGTGACGAGTTCGCCTTCCCCCACCTGCACCTGGACGACCGGCTCGTAGGTGCTCATCCCCGCACTGCCGGTCTGTGTGACCACAACATCGCCGATGCCGCGTTTTTCCAGTTCACGCAAAATGGCCGTCATCGTGTCACGGGCGCCGACGGCGATACCGGTCGTCCCCATCGCGACGATGATACGCGCGCGCGCGCCTTCGCCGGCCAGCTTGCGGCGTTGCAATGCGCGTTCTTTGATTTTTTGTAGTTCTTCGAGACTTTTCACAATGACCTCCTTCAATAATTCGTCTGATAGTCTTTAGTCTTGTAGTCGCAGTAGATCACAAAAATGCTCCGAGGGGATCACCAGATCCCCGTTCTGGTCTGGATCTGGCGATCCAGACCAAGCGAAGTGATTAAGAAAGGTTAAGTTATTTCCCCTTGTAACGCTGTTATCCCTTCGTGCAGACTCTTGTGGAGGAAAGCCAGCACCTCCGGGTCGGAGAAGGGGATGTCGTCACCCAGGATGGCGCGGATTTCGCGGGTGTCCAGGGTGAACTCACGGTCGTCCACGCGATGGTGATAGATCACGTCCACGCCGGTGAAGCCCACGATCATCCCTAGCAGTGTTCCCGCCAGGTCGCCCAGCGGCGGGCGGTCGATATGGCTACGGCGGAAGGTGGCTTCTGTGGTGGTTCCCACACCTGGCTCAGACGTGATGGCGAAGCTCCCGCCGCACATTTCCGCCGCCTGCTTGAAGAAGGGGATGCCCAGGCCGACATTGCGGGTAGTGCGGGTGGTGAACCAGGGGTCTTCCACCTTCGTCAGGGTTTCGGAATCCATTCCGCTGCCGTTATCTTGAACGACGATGCGCAGGGTATCGGCGACTGTGTCTTCTTCGATGGTAACGTGCACTAACGTTGCACCGGCTTTGACGCCATTCTCAGCGATATCGAGAATATGCTGAGAGAGATCGCGGAAGATGGTCATTCGTACTTGCGCAGAACTTTGGCGACGTCCTGAGGGTTGATCCGCCCGGTGACGTCGCTGTCGATCATCACCACCGGCGCTTGTGAGCACGCCCCCACGCAACGGCAGATTTCCAGCGTGAAGCGGTTATCGGGCGTGGTCTCGCCGATTTTGACGCCCAATACCTGCTGGAATTTTTCTACCACCGTCGATCCGCCACGCACATAGCAGGCCGTCCCCAGGCAGATGTTGATCTTGTGGCGACCAATCGGCTGCATGCGGAAAGAAGAGTAAAAGGTCAGCACGCCATACAGGTGGCTGAGGGGCACCCGTAATTCACGGGAGAGATACCGCTGCATTTCCAAAGAGACAAAACCGAGTTTTTCCTGCACCAACGTCAGGACCAGCATCGTCGCCCCGGGCTTGTCTTTGTTTTCGGCGAGGATTTCATCTAAAACGAGTTTATGTTCAGGGGCTAAATTGACAGACTGAGAAGATGAATTGACAGCTACGCTCATTATATTTTCACCTCAATCATAGGATGCAAGGAAGTACGCTCAAGTATCCATAGATAAGTATACCGCAAAGTCACGATAGGCCAAATGCCATGCCTGGGCCTACGGTAGCGCGGTCTGGAGACCGGCCACAGCCATTCAGGGCCTGCTCGGGCCGGTCTCCGACCGTGCCCGCCCAGACTTCTTTTCCGTATACCCTGCCCTCGAACTGCACGCCCCATCTACGGGACATAAAATCCCTGTCCGGCCCCCTGTCGCAGCGCCGACCGCAGCGTTGATACCGATGGTGTCGCCCCTAGCCGGAATACCGTGCGCGTATTGCCGATCCAATCCAGAAAGTGAGCATCGGAAGCAGAGATGATAGGAATATCGCGCAGCGAAGGATACTGGATGTAGGCCTGGCTGGGACGCAGGTTATGCGAAACTTCGGCGGCGTCGGCCTCCAGCTCAGGCGGCCAGAATCCCAGGACATACATCAGACCGTAGACGTCGCGTTCCACGTGAGCGGGGATCACCAGGCCGCCCAGGGCATGGACAGCGCGCGCCGCCTCTTCGATCCCCACCCGGGCCGGCGCCTTGCGCATCCGTGTATCCTCCGCCACAAATTCTCCGGCGGCATTGACCAAGAACTGCGGACCGAAATGTTCGGCGTCGTTGTTCAGCGGCAAAAGCCAACCGTCCACCTGTGTCTGCCACGTTTGTGCTTGCTCCAGCGTATCGAAGAGGCACAGCACATCCACTTCTTCCTGGGTGAGCAACTCCATCCCCGGCAGGACGACTAACTCGGTCTCCGCGGCGGCTTCCATCACCGCCGCGACGTTGCCGGTGGCGTTGTGATCGGTGATGGCGATGGCGTGCAGACCCTTGTAAAGCGCCTCCTCGACGATCAACGGCGGAATCATCTCCACTTCGGCGCAGGCCGACAGAACGGTGTGAATGTGCAGGTCAACGTGATATTCGCGCATCCTCACCTCTTGGGGACACGCTCCGCGCGTTAGAGACCGAGCGCGGCCAGTTGTTTGACCGTTTCGTAGATGGGCAGCGGACTGGAGAGCATCACCACGCCTTGCTGTGCGGCCTTTTCCAGCGTGGGGGGGGGCACCACGGCGCCCTCGGCCACGACAATGCCGGCGATTTCCTTGAGCGCGGCCACGGCAACGATGTTGACGTGGGTTTGCAGTGTCACCCATACATCGTGAGGCTTCGCGCCGGCAATCACACAGCTCAACAAGTCGGCTACGTAGCCGCCGGTGACGTCAGTCTGCAGGTTCTCTGCGCCGACCAACACCGTCAATCCCAACTTTTCCACCATCTCGCCGATCTGCATATTCTGACTCCTTGGAAAACGTTGGAATGTTCCAACGTCTCAATGGCCGGCCTCACTGCTCTTGGCTTCGGCGGGGGAAACGCGGAAGATCATCTGCAAGCGGGTACCGATCCCCACAGCCGACCAGATGTTCATATCGTCGGTGCAACGTTCGATGTTCACCAATCCCATGCCGGCGCCAAAGCCCATCTCGCGTATTTCCGCCGTCGCCGTAGAAAACCCCGGCTGGCGTGCTAATTCTACATCGGGGATGCCGGGGCCCGCATCCTCCGCCAAGACACTGATCTCGTTGGGTTTGACGTCGGCGGTGATAGTGCCGCCGTTGTCGGTGTGGATGACGAGATTGATTTCCGCCTCGTAGGTGGCGATAGCTACCCGCCGCGCCAGCATCGGGGAGGCGCCAATCCGCAAAAGCGCCTGCTTGATCTTGGCAGAAGCGTTGCCGCCGCCGGCGAAATCGCGACGTTTCACGTGATACCGCAAGACCAGACTCGTAGAATCGGATTCCAGCGCCTGGAAGAAATACTCAGGACGTTCCTGGATACGCTCGGCCTCGCTGTAAACCTCCTGGAGGGCGTCTAACAGCGCTTCAATAATGTCGCCACGGGTGATAATGCCGACCAGTTTGTCCTGCGTGTCGAGCACCGGCATCCGCCCGATTTTCGTGGCCTCAAAGCGCCGCACGGCTTCCATCACCGGCTCGTTGGCGTGCGCCACGATTAAATTTTGGCTGGTCATAAAATTCCGCACCGGGCTGGTCAATTGGCCGTATTCCAGCGCGTGGATCAGATCTTCGATGCTCACAATGCCGACCAGCGCGCCGTCTTCGACGACCGGGACGCCCGAAATGTGATGATCGCGCATCAATTCCTTCAACTCGCTCATCAGGTTATCCGGGGTGACGGTAAACAACGCGGTCGTCATCACCCTCCCAACCCGTATCTCCCGGATCAGTTCGTGGACTTTTCCGAGGCCACCGTCTCCGCCCAGGAGACTGAGAAGGGTGAAGCGGTTTTTCATCGTTGACGAACAATGGGGAGCTTGCCGAGTCCACGCAAGCCTGCCTGGTACAGCAAGCCGGCGGTCTCGAACATGGTATAAGCCGATAAAACCACCGCGATCCCCAATTCCTCGGCCAGCGCCAACGTCTCCGGTGAGGGATACTTGCCGCGCACAAACACGACAATCGGCGCTTCGGCCATGTCCGCCGTGCGCACAGACTGGGGATTTGTCAGTCCGGTGATCAACAGCATATTAGGTTTGACGAACATCAGCACATCACTCATCAAATCTGAGCAACATGCACTGTGAATATCCATATCCACAGGCGCATCCACCAACAATTCCCCGTCGACAACGTCGATGATTTCTTTCAGATTCATAAGTTTTCCATTCCTTTTTCCTCGCCCCCTAGGAGGTGATGTTCGTTCCCTAATGCTGCTAGAGCCAGAAGCATTATACTGCGTAAAACGTAAAACGTGAAACGTGCCGAAGCATGAGTGGGGTATGCCCACCGTAGGCCCAGGCGTGGGCGGGCACGGTCAGAGACCGGCCCGAGCACTTCCCCATCATTGGCACTGTACCCGCATGAGAACTTGTCATCTCCATCATCTGACCTATAATGAACCCTGCTTATCATCTATCGAGTGAGGTCAACGATGGTAAAATTTACCCGTCCCACCGGCACCCAGGACATTCTGCCGGAGGAGCAGCCTTATTGGGACCATGTCCTGGCTTGTGTAGCCGCCGTTGCACGCGACTATGGGTTCGCGCGCATCGATATTCCTATCTTTGAGACGACCGAGGTTTTCGCCCGCGGTGTCGGCGCGGGAACCGACATTGTCGATAAAGAAATGTACTCTTTCAAAGACAAGGGCGGCAACGACATCACTTTGCGTCCCGAGTTCACGGCCGGCGTGATGCGCGCTTACATCGAAAACGGCATGCATGTCCTCCCCAAACCGATCAAGTTGTACAGCACCGGGCCGGTCTTTCGTTACGAGCGACCCCAGGCCGGGCGCTACCGCCAGTTGTATCAGTTCAACGCCGAGATTATCGGCGAGCAGAACCCCCTGGCCGATCTTGAAATCATGCTGATCGCCTGGGACATCTACGCCAAACTGGAGTTCGCAAACCTGTCTTTCCAGTTGAACACGACCGGCTGCCCTGTGTGTCGCCCCGGATACATCGAACACTTACGCGCTCACTATCGCACGCACTATAGCCAGATCTGTGACGACTGTAAACTGCGCCTTGACAAGAATCCGTTGCGCGTGCTGGACTGCAAGCGGGAACAGTGTCAGCCGGTGATCGCCGCTGCGCCCAAGATAAGCGACTATGTCTGCGACGACTGCGCTACCCACTTCGCCGACCTGCGCACGTACCTGGACGATCTGGGTAAGCCGTATACCATCAACCACCGGCTGGTGCGCGGTTTGGACTACTACACCAAAACTGTCTTCGAGGTGTGGGCCGAGGGGATCGGCGCCCAGAGTGCGGTCTGCGGCGGCGGGCGCTACGATGGACTGATCGAATTGCTCGGCGGGGCGCCTACGCCCGGCGTCGGTTTCGCCGCCGGCATCGAGCGCGCCGTCCTGCTGCTGAAAGCCCAAAACATCCCGGTACCCCTTCCACCGTCGCCGCCGGTCTTCATCGCTTACCTGGGCGATGCAGCGCGGCGGCACGCCGTCCGGCTGTTGGTCCACCTGCATCAGGCCGGATTCGGTGCGCAGATCGCCATGAGCGGCAGTCTCAAGTCGCAGTTACGGCAAGCCGATAAGCGCGGCGCGCGCCTGGCCCTCCTCATCGGCGAGGATGAAATCGCGCAAGGTGGAGTGACGTTGCGCGATATGGCGAGCGGTGAGCAGGAGAGCGTCCCGCTGGGCAACCTCGTTGACGCCATCCAACAGCGTCTTGTCTGAGGCGGCATGGGCGATAGGCACGATATAGCCTCTCCAGACGCACACGAGATTCGGCGTGTTGCGGTGATCTATAACCCTCGCGTCCCGGCGACGTTGCCGGTCGCCGACGAGATCATTGCCTGGCTGGAACGCCGGGGCTGCTGCGCCATCCGCTATTCGCGGGACGACGATACCAGGGGGTGTCCTCCTTTCGATCTCATGATTACCCTCGGCGGGGACGGCGCCATCCTCCGCGCGACGCAGCAGGCCGCGCCTACCGGAACGCCGATTCTGGGCATCAACATGGGACGGGTAGGCTTCCTGACCGAAACGGCTCCTGCAGACTGGCCGGCCACCCTGGACCGCATCCTGGCAGGGGAGGGCTGGGTCGAAACGCGCATGATGCTACGCGCCACCTTATTCCGCGCCGGACAGAGCATCGCCCAGGAGCATGCGCTGAACGACGCCGTGATCAGCCGCGGCGCGTTGGCGCGCACCGTACAGTTGAAAACCTTCGTCGATGGTGCGGAACTCACCCGTTATGTGGCCGACGCTCTGATTCTCGCCACGCCGACAGGCTCCACGGCGTATGCTTACGCTATCGGCGGGCCGATTTTACCTCCCTGGCTCGACAACATCCTGGTTATCCCGGCGGCCCCGCATTTGAGTCTGGAACGTCCGCTTGTGCTGAATGCCGACGCCGTCATTGAAGTGGAAGTCAGCACCGAAGTTCCCGGCATGCTCACCGTCGATGGGCGGATGGAAGGCGAAGTGCACCACGGCGACCTGGTGCGCATCGAACGCAGTCCGCTCAAGGCGCGCTTCCTCCGTCTGCGCCGCCGCAATGATTTCTACCGCACGTTAGTCGCGCGTCTGATGCCGCGGAATGGAGAATGATATGGGGCATAATATATGGAAGAAATGACAGTGGAAGAGACGTTGGACGAAATTGTGTATTGCCAATGGCATCCCAAAGTCGAGACGGCGCTGCGCTGTTATCAGTGCGGCGCGCCGATCTGCAGCAAGTGCGCGCACCGCACCCCTATCGGCTACATCTGCCCGGATTGCCGGAAAAGCCACTCCAAGCGCTTCGACAGCACCAAAAACTACGACTACATCATTGCTGCCGTGGTCGCGCTGATTTTGGGCGCCATAGCCAGCATCATCCCGCTCGTTCCGCTGTCGGGTTGGTTCATCTTCATCCTTTCTCCGCTGGCAGGCACGCTCATCGCCGAAGTCGTGTCACGCCTGACCGGACGTCGTTACAGCCGTCACCTGTGGAAAGTGGTGGTCGCCGCGGTGGTGATCGGCAGCCTGCCCATGCTGCTCATGGACACTTTGGGCGGCATCGGTGCCTTGATGCACGGCAGTGCGGGGGGTATCTTTGAGGTTTTCTACGCGCTGATTCATCTCCCCCTCGTCCTCGGCGCCATCATCCTGCGATTACGACTGCATTAACCAGGATACGGCAAAGACCATGACGCATATTTTGATGCTCACACCTCAAGTTCCCTATCCGCCGCGCCAGGGGACGGCACTGCGCAACTGGGGTATCCTGCGCGGGCTGGCGGCCCAGCATCGCGTTTCGCTCCTCACCTTTGCTGCGCCGGATCAGGAAACGACGGCAATGGCGCCTCTAACCGACATCGTCGAGCGCGTCGCCATCGTCCCGCAGCCCACCCGCACCCCCCACGACCGTCTGCGCGACTTGCTTACCACCCCCCGCCCCGACCTCGCCCGGCGTCTCGAAAGTTCCGCCTTCCGTCAACAGATGCAGGATTGGCTGAATACCTACCCTTTCGATTGGGTCCTGGTCGAAGGCTTGGAAATGGCTCCCTACATGGATCTTTTCCCTCGTCGACGGTCTACGGGCTACCGTTCACCCTCCATCGCCTTCGACGATCACAACTGCGAGTACCTCCTGCAAAAACGGGCCGGTTCCGCCGACTTCCGCCGCCCGCGGCGCTGGCCGGCCGCGTTCTATTCGGCCATCCAATGGCGACGGCTGCGTCGCTACGAAGCCGCCGTTTGTCGTCGCGCCGATCTGGTCATCACCGTCTCTACGGCGGATGCGCAGGCATTGCGGCATATCGTCCCCCCGCTTGACCCGCTCGTCATCCCCAATGGCATTACGGTGGCCGAATATGCCGCTTGCGCCGAAAAAGCGGATCTGCACCGGCCGGCTTTCGTCTTCACCGGTACCATGGATTTCCGCCCCAATGTGGATGGCATCCTCTGGTTTGCCACTGAAGTCTGGCCGAGTATTCGTTCCATTCTGCCCTACGCTCACTGCTACGTCGTGGGGCGTCATCCTCATCCCCGCCTCGATCCTCTACGCCAGATATCCGGTATTGTGATTACCGGCTCGGTGCCCGATACCCGTCCCTACATCAACGCGGCGGACGTCTACATCATCCCTTTATTTGTGGGCGGCGGTACGCGCCTCAAGTTTTTGGAAGCCGCCGCGATGGGCAAGGCCATCGTCTCCACAGCGCTTGGCGTGGAAGGCTTCGTCAACCCCGAAACGGTGATACATCTGGCCGATACACCTGCTGTGTTTGCCGATGCCTGCATTTATCTCGTGCAGGATACGGCGGCGCGCGCTCATCTGGAAGAGAGTGCGCGCGCCTACGCGCATGCCTACGACTGGAATGTGCTCCTGCCGCCGCTCCTCACACGCCTGCAATCCGCCCCCTGACTTTGATGCTGCGTCGCCTGTGGAGATAAAGTGAACAGCCGTTACGCAGTTCCCTGTTTTTCACCGCGGAGGTCGCTGAGAACGTCGAGAAAACGTAGCAAAACTCAGCGGCCCCCGCGCCCTTTGCACTAAACTCTCTTTCTGGAGCGCAAACCGCGTCACTACGAAATTGAAGTTTTCCTCAATAGGCATAAAATAAAGTCATGGTTGTAGAGGATCGGTTAGAACGGTACCGTCGCCATTACGCGGCACTGCGGCCCGGCTGGGAACACGCCACGGCGCGTTACCAGCAGTGGGTTGCTGCCCACCTTACAGCGGATAGCCACATCCTTGACCTGGGATGTGGGCGCGGTGGTGTCGTTGAACGTCTCGGCACGACCGGACAGTGGATCGGCTGCGATCCCGACTGGCGTTCCCTCAAAGAGCATCGCCACACCCAACTTCTGCGCAGTCAGGCCAGCTCGGAGCGCTTGCCCTTTGCCGCTGCCACGTTCGATGTTGTCGTCGCCTCGTGGGTGCTGGAGCATTTGCCTTGTCCGACGTTGACCTTCGGCGAGGTGGCGCGTGTCCTGCGTCCAGGCGGGCGGTTTTTCTTCCTGACGCCCAATCTGCGCCATCCCCTTCCACGCTTGAGTCAATGGTTGGCGCGCCTCAAGACACTGCAGAAGAAATTCACGGCTGCCTTCTACCGTCGTGCCTCTGCCGATACTTTCCCGGTGCATTATCACGCCAATACCGTGGAGGACATCGCCCGGCTTGCCGCGCGGAGTGGATTGCGGCTCATTCAGATGGAATGGGTGGCCGATCCGTCTTACGGGGCGTTAACCGACCCTACCTTCATATTCTCTGTCTGTCTGGAGGAGCTGCTCCCGCCCACCTGGAAAGTTCATCTCGTTGGAGAATACGAAAGACCCTTAACCTGATGAACGTCCGCCCATAGACCGGGCGGCGAGCCATGCAGCGCGAGTGGGTAACTCGCGGCGCATGACCCATTTGCTCTACCCAACCGATTATTTTCAATGGAATTTGTACTCGTCAGGATGATATTGAACACGTCACTATTCGGCCACCCTTGCCAGGTGGCGAAGGGGACTTTGGAGAGGGTCCATCATGGGTTGACACTTCGGCTATAGGCGCTGGCCCTCTCATCCCCCAACCCCCTTCTCCCCCGCCAGCGGGGAAGAAGGGGGCGAAAAAGAGGGGGGATGGGCTGATAGAAACACGCCTATCTCGTCATCCACAAGCACCAGGCATACCGAAATCCACGCCAAACCTGGTATAGGGGATAAGTTACTTCGTCAGGCTTACTAGCCTGAATAGATACCATTTTCAGTGGAATTCAGCATTAGCCTGCGGTTCACCAGCGGTGGAATGAAAACTTTTCACCCCGCAGGGTACGCAGGACACAAAGAATTTGAGTTTTTCTCTGTGAACTCTGGGTGCTCTGGGGCTATTTTCAAGGGAGGTAAAAAATGGAGGATCCATTAGATTTTCTCTTGCCGCTGTTTATTCTGCTCATCATTGGCATCATCGGGGTTACGTTTTGGGTGGCATGGATCATTTCTAAGGGGCGTTCCAGGAAACAACTTCCGGCCTCAGAAACTACCTCTGCTGCCGCTTCACCCTTTGACGAAGCCCCGCACCCTGTGTCCCTGGTAGCGCTCAACCATGCGCCCGATGGCACATGGGAAATTGCTATCAACGGACAACTCTATCCCACCCTCGAAGCTGTCCCCGATGATAATGTCCGCCAGGACGTCGTCGCCGGGTTGAAAGAACTTGCCGGCTTCGCCCGTTCCTACGTTCAGCGGGAACAAACTGTCAAGAAACAGTCGCCGGCCGAGCCGCCGCCCCCCATCGAGCCGCCGGCTCAGGACAAACGGCGCGTCCTCCTCAAAGGCGAACCGTTGCTCCGACGTCCCGAGGCCGCGCCGACGATGATGCCGACTCTCGACCTGGTGGGCGAGATCGGTGAAATTATCTCCACGCTGCAGATGGAAATCCCCTCGCTGTCCCAACGTTCTATCCGGCTCCAAAACGCGCCGGGCGGCGGCATCCAATTTGCCATCGATGGCATCGTTTACGCCGACGTGGACGCCATCCCCGATGCCGACATCCAGGCGCTGATCCGCGCTGCGACAAAGGAGTGGGAACGCCGTTAGAAGTGCAGTATCACATTTGGACGATTGGCTGTCAGATGAACGTCGCCGACTCACAGCGTACCGCCGCCGGCCTGGAACGACTCGGCTACACGCCGGCGGCGCGCGCCGAAGACGCCGACGTGATGATCCTCAACACCTGCGTGGTGCGTCAGCAGCCGGAAGACAAGGCCGTGGGGCGCTTGAACCAACTGCGGTACGTCAAAGAGCGCCATCCCGAGCGGATTCTGGCGCTGATGGGTTGCATGGTCGGCGCAAACGAGACAGAAGCCCTGCCGGCACGTTTCCCCTGGGTGGATATTTTCCTTCCCCCCTCCGATCCCACCGCCTTGTGGGCCTTGCTCGCTGAACGCGGCCATGTGGACGAAGCGCAAACGCTCATCGTCGACGCGGAAGCCCGCCGCCTGGCATTAAGCCGTATCGACACAATTTTGCCGCCTTCGACACAAGAGCACGTCGTCAGTGCGTACCTGCCTGTCGTGCTGGGCTGCTCGCACGCCTGCACGTACTGCGTCATCCCTTACCGGCGGGGGGCAGAACGCAGTCGTCCGCCGCAGGTGCTTCTGGCTGAAGCGCGGCAGATGGTGAACCAGGGCGTCAAGGAGATCACGTTGCTCGGCCAGATCGTGGATCGCTACGGCTACGACCTGCCCGAATTTGCCGGAGTAACGGAAACCCCGCTCGTCACCCTGCTGCGGCAGATTCACGAGATCGAAGGACTGGAACGATTGCGCTTCCTCACCAGTCACCCCAATTGGATGAAGGATGATCTGCTGCGCGCCGTGGCCGAGCTGCCCAAAGTGTGTGAGCACATCGAAGCGCCCATCCAGGCCGGGGATGATGAAGTGCTGGCCCGTATGCGCCGCGGTTACACGGTGGACGATTACCGGCGGCTCGTGGCGCGTCTGCGCGAGACCATTCCCGGCGTCTCCATCGCCACCGACATCATCGTGGGGTTCCCCGGTGAAACTGAGACGCAGTTCCGGCACACCTGCGATCTGCTGGCGGAACTGAAGCTCGACAAGGCTCACATCGCCCGCTACTCGGCGCGTCCGCTCACCGTTGCCACACGCACGATGACCGACGACCTGTCCCGTGCGGAAAAAGAGCGCCGCCGCAAGGCGCTGGACGATCTGCAGGCCGCCGTGCTGGAAGAACTGAATGCCCGTTACCTCGGTCGCACCGTCGAGGTGCTCGTCGAAGGGCGCAACGCGCGGCAGAAGCGCTGGTTCGGGCGTACCCGCACGGACCGGCTGGTCTTCTTCCCGGCGGAAGGCCGCTGGTTCGGAAAACTCGCGCAGGTGACAATCACCTGGACAGGGCCGTGGTCGCTGGTCGGGGAAGTCGATTCAACGAATTGAGCGGATTTTGGCGGATGAACTTCCCGTTGAGGCACTTTTGAGGGAGTGAAGATGACAAACCTACCCAAGTTGAACGAAAATGATGTCTGCAATTGGACCAATGCTCGCACGTTTACACGGGGTATGGACTACTACCGGAACGGTTTCATCCTCCATCCCCGCCGCCAGGGGATGGTGCTCAAGGCGCAGTGCCTCGGCTCCCAGCCGACACCTTATCGCGTGCAAGTCACTTTGAATACCCAGGGCATTGCCATGGCGACATGCTCCTGTCCGGTAGGTTATGCCTGCAAACATACCGTCGCTCTGCTGCTGACGTGGGTTCATAAACCGGAGACTTTCGCCGCAGAGGAAACCCTGGATGCTGCGTTAGAGAAGTACAACAAAGCGGAATTGATCGCCTTGATCAAGAAGATGCTGGATCATGCCCCTGAACTGGAAGATCTACTGCATATTCAAGCGCTGGGCGGGGTTGCCCCGACGCAGCACATCCCCGCGGAGGCCGTCAGGCGGCAAGTGAAACAGGCCATGAATAGCGGCCAGGGCGAATGGGGCGAAGGTTATGAGATCGCCGAGACGCTGAACGAGATTATTAACATCGGGGCAGATTATGCTGACCGCGACGATTGGGACAATGCCGCCATCGTCTACGCTGCTGCGGCCCAGGCTATCCTGGATAACTACGAGTCGGTCTACGACGATGAAGGCGAAGTCCTGAGTCCTGTCAATACCTGTGTCACGGAACTGGGCACATGCCTGGCGCATATCGAGGATGGGGTTGCCCGGGAGAAAATCCTGCGTGCGCTTCTCGATATTGACTGCTGGGATATCAACATGGGCGGCGTTGGTGTGAGCGACGAAATTCCTGCCATCTTCGACGCGCAAACGACGCCGGCCGAAAAACAGGTCATCGCCGGCTGGGTGCGCGGACTGTTGAAAGCCCCCGGCAGCCAAGAGAAGTTTCATCGTGAGTGGCAACAGCAACAGTACGGCGGCCTCTTGCTGGATTTGGGGGCCGATACTCTGGACGATGAAGCCTTTCTGCGCCTGTGCCGTGAGACCGGGCAGACCCAAGATTTGGTAGGACGGCTGCTAACACTCGGACGGGTGGAAGAAGCCGTGCAGGCCACCGATAATATGGGTGATTACGATCTGTTATCGCTGGCAGATTGTTTTGTGGCTCACGCTCAGGATGACGTCATACTCCGCCTTATGCGGGCGCGCACTGCGACCAGCCAGGATCCCCGTTTGAAAGCGTGGTTGCGGGACTATGCACAAGCCCATCACCATCCCGAAGAGGCGCTTGCCCTGACCGAGGAACTGTTCTGGTGGCGTCCTTCTCTGGATATTTACCAGGAATTGCAGAAATTAGCCAGTCCTTTGCGACAATGGGATGCCTTGCGAGCACAAACGTTGGAACGTCTGGCGCAAGACCCCCGTTACGGCAGCCTGCTGGTGGAGTGTTATCTTTTTGAGAACGAAGTCGAGCTGGCGCTCCAGGCATTGAAACAGGCGGAGCAAAACAAAGCGGCGACATGGGGTACGTATGGCTATGATGTACCGTTGCGCATCCGTGTGGCGCAGGCCGCCGAAAAGGACTTCCCCGGCGCGGCCATTGACCTGTACATGCGTACTATTGTGTCTCTGATTGACACACGCGGACGCAACAATTACCGGACGGCCGCGCAATACCTCTTGCGCGTGCGCGAACTCTACAAGCGTCTGGGCGATCCGGGACGTTTTACCTCGCTGATGCAGAATTTACGCGACAGCAACAAGAACCTGCGAGCCTTGAAGGAAGAACTCAACCAGGCAGGTCTGTGATGCCTCCCCATCGCCGCGACAAACGGCGCGACGTGACCCGTCGTGGTGCTGTTGGGGGAATGCCACTCCACTTCGAGCCTCAGCCAAGGCTAAAGCCATTGGCTGAAGCTGTTAAGTCCGGCGGGCTGGCAGTTCAGCTTCCTTAGCGGCTTCGTGCGTTTAGTTGAGTTGTAGAGCTTCAGTTCCCGGTCGGCTTGACTCACAACTATTTGACTGGCAACTATCAGACTGCTACTCAGGAGACACTATGCTCAATACCGGATCTATGAACATCGGCATCGTCGGCGCGGGCGTGGCCGGCCTCAGTGCTGCCTACGACCTGCTCAAGGCTGGACAGCACGTGACCGTCTACGAGGCGCGACCTTACGCCGGAGGGCTGGCAGCGGGGTTCAAAGACGAAGCCTGGGACTGGCCCCTGGAGCGCTTCTACCATCACATCTTTGCCGGCGACCGGGACATCATCGGCCTGGTCAACGAAATCGGCCTCGGGGAGCGGCTTTTTTTCCCCAGCCCGGTGACGTCCATCTACAAAGACGGGCGGCTGTATCCCATCAACAAGCCGATGTTCGGCCCGTGGGTGGAGAAGCTGCCGCTCGGCAAGCCACTCGCCAACCTGGGCGACCTGGCGGCGGCGGCGTTGCGCGTACTGGCCTTCAGACCGATTCCACTGCCGGCGCGCTTCCGCGTGGGGCTGGTCACGGCTTACATCCGCTATAACCCGCGCTGGCAGCCGTTGGAGCAGGTGACGGCGCATGCGTGGCTCACCCACGCTGTCGGCGCGCGCGCCTACGAGGCGTTCTGGCAGCCATTGCTCGAAGGCAAGTTCGGCGACGACTACACGCAGGTCAATATGGCGTGGTTCTGGGCGCGGATTGTCGCCCGCAGTCCCAAACTCGGCTATTTCGTCGGCGGCTTTCAAGGCTTCATCGATGCGTTGGCGGATAAGGTCCGTACACTTGGCGGCGATGTGCGTCTGGATACGCCCGTGCGCGGCATCCACCCTGCCGCCGACGGGCGCGTCCGTCTTGAGCTGCCAGGCGGCGACCAGATTCACGACCGTGTGTTGGCGACGTGTTCGCCGTCCATGCTCAAGGAATGTACGCCGGCACTGCCGGCGGCGTATGTTGCCGGGCTAGACAGGCTCAAGTCGATGGGAGCGGTGGTGATGGTGCTGGCGCTCAAACAGCCTGTCACCCGTGGGCACTACTGGATCAACATCCCCAAACGCGAAGGCTTCCCCTTCCTGGCTTTCGTCGAACATACCAACTACATTGACAAGCAACACTACGGCGGCGATAGCCTTGTCTACTGTGGCGATTACCTGGCACTTGACCATCCCCACTTCGATATGGAGCCAGAAACGCTGCTGAATACCTTCATCCCCGCCATTCAGCGTCTCAATCCGGCTTTTGAACGTTCCTGGATTCGCCGATACTGGAAGTTCAGCGAAATCTACGCCCAACCCGTGCCCTTCCTGAACCATTCACAGAACATCCTGCCCATCCAGACGCCCATCCCGAACCTGTATATGGCGAACATGAGTCAGGTCTACCCATGGGATCGGGGGACAAACTACGCTGTGGAAATCGGCCGGCGCGCCGCCTCCATCATGATGCAGCGCTAAGCGGGCATAAAAATGTGGGGAACCGTTTAGTTCTGTGAGTACTGTGTGCTGCGAGAAGATGTCCCCTCCCCCTGCCCCCTCCCCAGCGAAGACGCTGGGGAGGGGGAGAAAGATAAGGGGTTTTGGCCGGCGGGCTGCGCCCGCCGGCCAAAACCCACAAAAAAGTCCCCTTCCCCCGGCCCTGCATGCGGGTGGCGTTGCCGTTTGCCGACGATTGCCGGCCAAAACCCACAAAAAAGTCCCCTTCCCCCGGCCCTGCATGCGGGTGGCGTTGCCGTTTGCCGACGATTGCCGGCCAAAACCCACAAAAAATGTACTCGTCAGGATGATATTGAACACGTAACTGTTCAGCCACCCTTGCCAGGTGGCGAATGGGACTTTGGGGATGGTGCATAATGGGTTAACATTTCGGCCATAGGCGATGACTCTCTCATCCCCCAACCCCCTTCTCCCCCGCCAGCGGGGAAGAAGGGGGCAAAAAAAACTGGGGGTGTGGAGGGCGGCTTCGCCGCCCTCCACACCCCCAGTCCCCCCCTTCCCTAGGGAAGGGGATAGGGGGTAAGCGATTGAAAAATAGGGAATAAGTTGCTGCGCCAGGTTTACTGGCCTGAATGGACAAAAAATATGTAGCGGTAAAAATATACTCAATTCTAACTAAAAACACTTGACAAATGTGAAAAACTGCTTTATACTATAATCAACCTGAAGCCCCAAGGAAAAGTTACAAAACAGGGGAAAACAACCGAAAAATAAACTGAAGTTGGTAAGCGGTGGAAATCTTCCTCCCGTTGGGCAAGAAAAGAAACCGTAAGTCAACGAAAAGGTAAGCAGTAACACCCGGAAATTGACAAGCAGAAAGTTGAAAAACAACCCACTGGGAACCAACGTAGGAGCATCTTCCAGAACGTGGAAGTTAAGTAAGTTGTTAGAAACTGCAAAGTAACAAAGTACTTGGGGCTTCACTTTATCCCAAAAAAACCGGGGGCCTGCTGGCCCCGGTTTTTTTGTTGCCTAATGCCCTCGGCACGCCGCGCATGAACTGCTGCTGCACGTTGCACACGAACTCTCCCCGCCCATTCCTTTGAGCGAGCCGCTGCCGCCGGCGGCGAAGAACAACGATACCTCCCGCCTGGCCTTAGATGCGCCACAAGCAGGACAGACAATCGGCGCATCGGCATCCTTCATCGAACGACGCGCGTCGAAACGCACTCCACATTCCTGACAACGATACTCGTAAATCGGCATCTTTCACCTCATTGAGAACAAGTTGGATTATACATCTTCATGATTGATGATTTCAGTCAGTTCGGCGGCTTTGACATAGCCTTCTACCGTGATTTCCTGGCCTTTCACGTCTGCCACTGCCGCAACAGCGCGTTTGATATCCACGGCCAGGCTGTGGGCGATAGGACATAACGGTGACGAGGGGCGAAAGGTGTAAGCAACAATCCCGGTTTGCTCGTCAACGGTCAAATCTTCCACCAGACGCATGCGCAACACATCGATGCCGGTCTCCGGATCGATAACCTCAACCAGGCGCATCAGGATTTGTTCTCGCACGGTCATGTCAACGGCCATAGCGTCACCTCTGCCATTCATTATACCAGAATTGTGCCAGCCGTGAAGAGGATTTGAAGCCGGCTTAATTCTGTGCTATGATGGGTCAAATATCAGGAGGTGACCCATGGCCGATCAGGAACCGAAGCATACCGTCGACAAGCTGATAACGGCAGATTTTGTGGTGACGATGAACCCGACGTATGACATTTATACCCCTGGCGCGGTCGCGGTGACAGGAGACAGCATCGTGACGGTCGGCCCCCGCGACGCCTTGACTGCTGCTTACGTGGCCGAAGAACGGCTCGACGTAGGGAATAGTGTCGTGATGCCGGGCCTCATCAACACGCATGGGCACGCGCCGATGACGCTCTTGCGCGCGCTGGTGGATGATTTGCGGCTGGATGTATGGCTGATGGGCTATGTGATGCCGGTCGAAGGCAGTTTCGTCAATGCGAATTTCTGCTGGACGGGCACCCAGTTAGCGGCGGCGGAGATGATCCGGTCAGGCACCACGACTTTCATGGATATGTACTACTTCGAGGAAGCCGTTGCCGACGCTACGGTGCAAGCCGGCATGCGGGCCGTGTGCGCGCAGAGCGTGCTCAAGTTTCCTACGCCGGATTCCGGCAGCTATGAAGAAGGGCTGGCGCGCTCTCGTGACTACATTGTGCGCTGGAAGGGGCACCCGCTCATCGTACCGGCCATCGCGCCGCACGCGCCCTATACCGTCACGCCGGATTTGCTGGAAGACGCCGTCACGCTGGCCCTGGAGTATGACGTCCCGTTGCATATCCACGTCGCCGAAACGGCGCAAGAGGTGATCGATCACCGCAAAGAATATGGTATCCCGCCGGTGGTGTGGCTCAAGAAGTTGGGCGTCTTCGAGGCCAAAACGACGGCTGCTCACTGTGTCCACATCGACGAGAGTGAGATGCGCATCTTGCAACACGATAATGTCGGCGTGGCCCACAATCCAAGTAGCAATATGAAACTCTCCAGCGGCATCGCGCCGGTGGCGAAGATGCTGGAATTGGGTATCAACGTGGGCATCGGCACCGACGGGGCGGCGAGCAACAATGACCTGGACATGATCGAGGAGATGCGGCTGGCGAGCTTCCTCGCCAAGGTCGCCGTGATGACCCCCACGGTCCTGCCGGCGCGGCAGGTCATCGAGATGGCAACGATCATGGGAGCGCGCGCGATGCACATCGAGTCTTTGACCGGCTCCCTCGAACCCGGAAAACGCGCCGACCTGATCACGGTTTCGATGGACGACGTACACCACATGCCCTATTTCCGCCACTTCGCCGATAGTCTTTACGGGCGCCTGGCCTACGCAATGAACCAGGAGGATGTGCGCAACGTGATGGTGAACGGCGTGTGGTTGATGCGCGACCGGTGCTTGCTCACGGTTGATGTCGAAGCGCTGCGCGAAGAAACGGCCCTGCTGACGCAAAAGATCGACACGTTCTTAATCCGCCGTGAGGAGAGCGTGTTGAGCAAACTCGTCGCCATCGGTGGCGTAGCGCAGGACAAGGCTTTTGAAGTCCAGGTGAAAGTGCGCAGTGACGATTTGACGGCATTGGAACTGCGACTGCACGCTTCCCCGGAAATTACCTTTGTGCGTGGCTCGCAGCGTACTCAGTACGACACCTATTTCATATTTGACGATCAGTGGGACAGTCGCCTGCGTTACCGCGAAGATGAGGTGCGCCACCTTGACACGGATGAACTGATCGATGTGATCTACCGCCTTACATTGACCACCATGGCGAAGGAACGCGAGTACGAACATTCCGTCTTGCTCTCACGCGCGCGCTTCGACGCGGCGGCGACGCGCAGTCGACGATTTTACGAGGAGTATTTCAAGCCGAAGCAAGTGATCGAAATTCACAAAACGCGCCGGCGTTATCACATCCGCTACGGCGGCACCGACTTTGCGCTCAACCTGGATCACATCAGCAAGCCGGAGGATGGCGGCTCATTCCTGGAGATCAAGAGCCGTACCTGGTCGCGCCTGGACGCCGAACGCAAGGCCGCGTTGATCGGTGAACTGCTCAAAACGCTCAGGATTCCCGATGAAGATTTGATTCGGGCGGAGTACGTGGATTTGGCAGGGTGAGAGGATTTCGGCAGAACGGCCTCCACTTCTCTCCCCTCCCCCTTCCCCAGGAAAGTGAGGGAGGGGGGATGGGTACGTAGAAACATGCCTATCTGGTCATCCCCCTTTCCAGACCGAGCCACCGCCAGCCCAGGCGTAAGCGGGCACGGTCGAAGACCGGCCACAGCATTTCCCCACTATTGGCACGATACCTCAAAAAACCCCTTGACAAAAACTAAAGCGGCTATATAATCAAGGTATAGAACAAAAGTTCTAATCCTATAGCACGCCTGCGCGCGTGTTCTTTTTTACTTTGGCAATAGAACATTTGTTCGTCATCGGGAAAGTATCTGCAAGAGGAGTTCGTATGTCGCGTTCACTTCGCCCTTATCTGGAATATCAAGCTGACCGGGTAGAGGCCGTCATGGCAGCGCACAAAACGCCGGTACGGGTGACGGGTGGTACGGTCGGGCCGCGGCTCATCCGCTTTTTCCTGAACCCCGCCCCCCACATCCGCTTCGCGTCGATCAAGCATCTGGCCGACGATCTGGCGATAGCCATGCAGGTACCGACGCTCACCATCGACCGGGGGAAGGAAGGCGTCATTCTGGAATTCTCCAACCCTGATCCACGCCCGGTAACGCTGCTGAATCTATTGCCCGAAGCTATGCCCATGCCCCTTGCCACCGCCTTGCTGGGGCTGACGGATGACGGCGCCCCTCTGCTCGCCCGGCTTTCCGCACCGGAGGTGGCGCACATCCTTGTCGCCGGGACGACCGGATCGGGCAAATCGGCGCTGTTGCGGACCATGGCGGCGTCACTGGCGCTCACGCACACCCCCAATCTCATACAGCTCCTGTGTATCGATCCGAAGGGGCGGGCGTTTCCGGCATTTAACGGTGTCCCCCACCTGACGCGCCGGCCGATTGTTCATGTGCCGGAGGCGTTGGAGGCGCTGCGGTCGGTGGCGCGGGTGATGGAGTCCCGTGACCGACGCGGCGAAACGCCTCCCGTCAACTACAATGCAGTCCAGGACACATCCATTCCCCGCATCGTCATCTTCATCGATGAGCTGGCCGATCTGGTGATGCAGGGCGAAGCGCCGTTCACCGAGGTGCTGACACGGCTGGTGCAGCGAGGACGGCAGGCGGGCATCCACGTCATCGCGGCGACCCAATATCCGTCGTCCGCCATTCTCAGCGGCGTGATGCGGGCGAACTTCCCACTGCGGCTCGTCGGGCGGGTGGTCTCCGCCGACGATGCGCGGGTGGCGAGTGGGCGGGCAGGGACAAATGCCCACCTCCTTAACGGGCGAGGGGACTTCCTTGCAGTCAGCGGCGGCGAGGACCCCCTTCGCTTCCAGGTAGCGTACATTGACGAGAAGGATCTCCAGCAGCGAATGATGGCGTTACACGGCGCGCCGCGGCCTTATGCGACGCCCTTGCCGATGTTGGCACAGAGGAGTATAGCGTAAGATGGAAACACGCGAACCGCTAGGAAAACGTTTAGGCCGCTTCGCGGCAGTGTTGGGCATCCTCGCGGCGATCATCGCCGTTGTGGTGATCAGCCAGCGGCTCAGCCAGGATTCGCTGGCATTGCTGGTAGGACTGACGTGTGGCGTGGGCGCGATGTTGCCGACCCTTTTGCTCAGTCTGTACCTCTGGCGGCGCGAGAACAACCGGCAAGCCATACAGCGGACGCCTGCCGGGACGCCGCCGGTCGTGATTGTGACACCTCAGGCACTGCCGGGATACGGTTTGCAGCAGATGCCCTATGGTGACGCCAACACGGCCTGGCAGTGGAACAACGCGCCGCAGAGCCGAACGTTCACCATTGTCGGCGGCGAGGAATAACGGGAGGGAAACAATGGGAACGTATTTTCAGAACCTTTGCGAGCGTTTGCAGACGCTGTTGGCGCATCACAGCGCATTCGCCAGCAATGAAGCATTGTACACTGCCTTTGCGGATCCGCGTCTCTGCGGGTGGCAGTGTGATCTGCCCCAGGTGCGCAGTCGTGAGCAGCGCATCGTGGAGACCATCCATTATTTGCGCCACTGTTATAACGTCGATCAAGAGAACGGCCTGGTTGTGCTGCTTCAGGTACTCGGCGAGCAGATAATGCCGGATGACGACTTCCAGTGGCTCCTGAGCGATATGGCTAAAAGAGTAGCCTCCGCCATCCGCCAAGACAGCGACCAATGGTTCAACACGGCCTTACAGGGGATAGAAGAGTTCGAGCCGCTGACGCCTATCCCGTATGCCGGGCAGGTCATCGCCGGTACCGGGGATGTGGTGATGACGTACATCGACGCGCTGACGCCGGGGGAGAGCTACTACCTCGACGTGATCGGCACCAGTATGGAACACGAGGGGATCTTCGAGGGTGATCGGATCGAGATGCGCGTTTTCAACAGCTCCGAGTGGCCCAATGAAGGCGATATGATCGTGACGAAGTATCTGCCTGACGGCGCAGAGCCGGAGATGGCGACGGACTTCGTCGGAATGGATTTGCAGGGACCGACGCTGAAGATCTTCCATCAGGGAGCCAACGGTGAATTCCACCTGGGCTGGCGGAAGGACAACACGCCCTGGACATCCGCGCCCTGGAAACGGCTTGCTGTGCCGGGGAACCCACAAACGATCGTGACGCGCTACCTGGTGCCGATCGGCAAAGTCATCGACACAAAGACTAGGCGAGAATGGAACTTTGCGGTCATGTCTCCCCCGCGAATCTTAGGAATGGGGATAACTCGCAGCGGGGGTGCGTTGCCCCACAAAGCCGACTCAGAGAGGTAAGACTATGATTTTCCAACATCCGGTGCGCCATGAGCCAATCCGGCTCGTAGCACGAAAACATAACTATTTTCCGCAGCGTTTTATATGGCGCGGACATCAGTACAGCGTCTACTCGGTCGTCCGCGCGTGGACAGAGATGAAGCGCAAAGGAGCCTGGTATTTCTTCCGCGTGCGTTGCCCGGAGGGCACGTTCGATTTGTGCCAGGACTCCGTCTTGAATATCTGGTATCTGGCGCGACAGGTAGAATGAAGCCGATGGGAAATTGAAGATGGGGGCGGGGAGGAAAATGATGGACGTAGGACTTTTGTGGCATGATAGCGGAACGGAGGATTTGGCAGCGAAGCTGGCGCGGGCAGCAAAACGGTATCACGACCGTTTTGGTGACAAGCCCAACGTCTGTTATGTCAACCCGTCCATGTTGCCGGATGGGGATCGCCGGGTGAATGGGATTTGGGTGCGCTCGTCTCCACGGGTCTTGCAGCACCACTTCTGGCTGGGACAGGAAAAGATAGAACAACTTGCCGCATAAAGGGGATTTTTTTGTGGATTTTTCTCCCCCTCCCCCGCGTTGGCGCCGGGGAGGGAGCAGGAAAGCTACGGATCACCAAGGTTCGTTCATGGCCGTCTGGATAGTGAGCACCAGGCTGAGCCGTGACGAGATTTGAAAGATTATGGCCGTGAGCAGTATAAAGTCGTGACTACGCCGTTTCTATGTAGTGGATATAGCAATTAAAGGCGCGTCAATTGCACAATGAGCAGATCGAGGGCGGTCTCGGCTTCCAACAAGCCGGTCTTGACGGCAAGATCGCTCTCGGTGAGCAGACGATAGGCCGCGCGGAGCTGTTCCGCGGTGAAGTGCTCAACCTGGGCGCGGACTTTCTTAGTCACGTAAGGGTGCAACTTCAACCGCGCGGCAATGTCCTCTTCACCGACAGTGTGGTCGACTAACCAGCGCACCTGGATCAACAGCCGGAACTGCCGCACTACCATCCCGAAAATCCCCAACGGGTGCTCCCCCACCTCAAGTAGGCGGTGCAGATAAGTCGCCGCGCTGCGTGGATCGCGCTGCCCGATGGCATCCACCATATTGAAGACCACATCCGCGCTTTGAATGTATGGCACCATCACCTGGACATCGTCAACGGTGATGGTTTTGTTTTCCCCACTATACAGCAGGAGTTTGCAGATTTCCTGATCCAGTAACCGCAGGTTGCCACCGATGTTCTGCGCGAGCATCTGGGCAGCCGCGAAATCGATCTTGCCCTGGTGCATTTTTGTGCGCTTGACAACCCATCCGGGCAGTTCCTTGGCGGCAGGGGTGGTGAACATCTGAATATCGGCATCCATTTTCCTGGCCTGCGCCAGGATGGGATTCTGCGGTGGGACGCTCTTGCTTTCGCAGAAAATCAACGTGGTGGTTGAGGGAATGTCCGGCAGATAGGCAGCAATTTCCTTCGCTGCCGGTCCCTTGGCCGGGGAGAGGGCTTCGCGGACGATCACGATGCGGGCGTCGCCAAGAAAGGGGATCGTACTGCATGCCTGCCGCAATTCCGCGAGCGTCAGCGGGCCGGTGAGGACGTCCGTGTTGAGGTCGTGCCAATCCGGCGCCAACCCCGCCGCGTGTATGACCGCGGCCAGCGCCTCTTCGCGTTGCAGCTCATTGTCACCGTGGAGAATGTGTACCGTCGTCATACGTGCCGGGTGCGCACCCGAATCCGCTGCAAACCGCCCTGATGGTCGGTGAAGATCGAGGCGATCTCCAACGTCGCCACATGCGGATCCGTCGTGAGGTGAGCCTGAATCCATTCTGCCACCGGCGGTGCGATCAGCAAGGCAAGCACGTCCAGCAGGATGAAATGCGGCCAGCGTTCCAGCCGTTGACGCAAAGTGGCCTTGCTATTGATACCGAGCAGGGTCGGTGCGGCGGTCAATGTGGCCGTAATAACCAGGTTCGTGCCGCAGTTTTTGTGAATGCACAGGGCATGTTCTCCGGCTTTAAGTCGTTTCAGCGCTTCCATCGCGGCGGGGACGATTTCTTCAGCGGTCAGTGAAGTGTAAATCGTAAACCCCATTGGGCCAGAAACGCCAAGAGCCTGTGCGTTGGGGTAGGCAAGGCCAACCAGGTTAAGCGTCGCATGTTCCAGGGCATGATTGCGCCGTGTACGAGTGAGCAGGGATACCGACATATCAATCTCCTTTTGTGGGGGCTGCCGGATGCGCGATAATCAGCAGTCGATTAGCCACACTGCCGTAGGGATGGCATGTAACCAGCGTGAGACGCTCGTCCGCGGTGGGCAGGATGTACTGAGCATGCTGAATGCGGGTGTCAATGGATTGGCCGGCTTCGGAGAGGATGAGTTTCTCGGTGACTGTATACGGGTACGTCACGCCGTCCTCAGCTTCGATCAACACCTCCGCGCCGACTTCGAGCTTATACAAATAGCGGAAGACTTCGCCGTTCGACGTATTGTGCCCGTTCAACACCGTGTTTCCCCCTGCCGCGATTTTGGCCGAAGTTTCGTGCCATCCTGCCGCGCGGAGGTTGGGCACATCCCACATGGGCTGCGTCACGCCGCCGATAGTGACCTCTTTCCAGCCGATGGGAACGATGGGCGCGTCCAGATCAATATCGGGGATGCGAATGCGGACGGGGATGACGCCGATCTCCGGCAGGGTATAGGTGACCACGGCGCCGGCATCTACGGGCGGTGAATAGGCGACATAGGTTACAGCCGTCTCCGGCTCGACCGTGGCCGCAGCAGAGGCGTCAAAGGGCAACAGGGGAACGGCGGCTGCGGGGGTCGGTGTCACGATGACAACCGTGACCGGCGCGGAGCCGGCAGATAGATTAAAAAAGGCGCGGAGCGATGATGTGGAGCCTAGATATCCCACCACGATGCCCACCAGGAGCACCACCGCGCCACCCCACAGCAGGATATTGACAATTCTTAGACTTTTGACGCTCATATCCCCTCGGTTGAGGGGTATTATAATGACATTCGGCCATGAGGCAACCGGGCACAGGTTCATCGGCTTGCGCCGGCATGACGGAGAGGATTTTTCTCTTTCTCTGCCCTCTCCACAGCACTGGGGAGAGGGAGAAAAAATAGGGGGTTTGCAGGCGGGCACAGCCCGCCTGCAAACCCCCTACAAAAGGAGTGAGGTGTAAATAGATTTTCTGGTCTTCAGCAGCCCACTGTGTGAAATCGGCGAAGGCTTGAGGCAGAAAGGCGACGCTTCTCATAGCTCGTCAAGATTAACGAGGGAAGGGAGTTGGGGAGATAAGAGGGTCATCGCCGAGCCGACGCATCAATCCCTGCAAGGGTGGCCGAATAGTTACAAAAATACTATACCTGTTTCGGGGTTTCTGGCAAGTGTCGAAAATGGCGGCGCCCTGGATCTATGGTATAATGCCTCCTGTAAGCGCGGGCGTGGCTTAACGGTAAAGCCTTGGCCTTCCAAGCCAATGATACGGGTTCGATCCCCGTCGCCCGCTTTGTGGGGCCCATAGCTCAAGGGTTAGAGCAGCCGGCTCATAACCGGTCGGTTCCAGGTTCGAATCCTGGTGGGCCCACTGGAATCGTAGAGGACGGCCTGGCAATAAGCAGGCCGTTTGTCATGTCAGACAAAAAGAGGTTGGTATGAATAGCGAGCCTATGTTAGCGCGATTGGATACGGTCGAAGCGCGGTTCGATGAGTTGACGCGCTTGTTAGCCGATCCCGAGATCGCGCAAGATTATGAGAAAGTCGCCGAATATGCCAAAGAGCGCGCCGACTTGGAGGAGACGGTCAACATCTATCGCCGCTACAAGCAGGTCGGAGTAGAATACGCCGCCGCCGAGGAGATGCTGGCCGACGCCGATGAAGACATCCGCGCGATGGCCGCAGAAGAACTGTCCCGGTTGGAAGCGGAACGCGAGACGCTAGAACAACGACTGCGCCAACAACTCGTCCCCAAAGACCCGCGTGACGAACGCAACGTCATCGTAGAAATCCGTGCCGGAGCCGGGGGTGACGAGGCCGGCCTTTTTGCCGCCGACCTCCTGCGCATGTACACCCGCTATGCCGAACGCCAGGAAGGGTGGAAAACAGAATTGATCAGCGAAAACCGCACCGGCATCGGCGGCTATAAAGAAGTGGTCTTTGCCATCCAGGGTAAGGGTGTGTACTCGCGTCTGAAGTTTGAGAGCGGCGTGCATCGTGTGCAGCGCATCCCTGTCACCGAGTCCAGCGGGCGCATCCATACTTCGACCGTCACCGTAGCCGTACTGCCGGAAGTGGACGATGTGGAAATCAACATCGACCCGCGGGATCTGGAAATCGACACCTACGGTTCTTCCGGTCCCGGCGGCCAGCACATGCAGAAGAACGAAACCGCCATTCGCATCACCCACAAGCCCAGCGGGCTGGTGGTAACGTGCGAGAGCGAGCGTTCGCAAACGCAGAACAGGCTGCGCGCCATGAGCGTCCTCCGCGCCCGGCTCTACGAAATGGAGCAGGCCAAACAGGATGCCGAAATCGACGCCGCGCGCCGTTCCCAGGTGGGAACGGGTGAGCGCAGTGAGAAAGTCCGTACCTACAACTACCCGCAGAACCGCGTCACCGACCACCGCATCGGGTTAAACTTGTATAACCTGCCCGCCGTGATGGACGGTGACATCGATGAATTCATTGACGCGCTGACGCTAGACGAGCAAACCCGCCACCTGGCAACCCCGGAAGTTTGAAGCAACGCGCGTGGAACATTTTTGTCAGCAGACTAAGCCGATTGAGCAGATTCGGGCGATCCCCGCGGAGCCTGTTGTGATCTATGAAATTGACTGTCCATCAGCTACAAAAATCTGCTTCATCCGCTCCATCTGCTGACCAGGGTGAAACTCACTCCGCGGGGATTTGCGGCAGTTTCGTCAAGGCGCATTCGATCTGTGCTTCTTCGAGTTCGTAATCTGTCAGTGCCTGGCGATGGTAAGCGTCGTAAGAGGTCAGATCGAAGTGCCCGTGCCCGCTGGCGTTGAAGAGGATCACCTTAGCCTCGCCGGATTCCTTGCAGGCTAACGCCTCGTCCAGCGTGGCTTTGATGGCGTGGGCGGTTTCCGGCGCGACGATGATGCCCTCGGCTTGTGCGAAGCTCTGCGCTGCGTCGAAGACCTCAAGTTGACGATAGGCGCGCGCTTCGGCGTACCCCTGCTTCAAGAGCGTGCAGATGCTTGATGCCATGCCGTGATAGCGCAAGCCGCCGGCGTGAACCGGTGCCGGAATGAAATCATGACCGACGGTGAGCATCTTCACGACCGGCCCGGTTTTGGCCGTGTCGCCCCAGTCGTAGGCATAGAGGCCGCGGGTCATGCTCGGACAGGCCGCGGACTCCACGAAGATCGCCCGCATGTCCGGCTTCTTGCCGTTGAGTTTGTCCCGCAGGAAGGGGAAGATTAAACCGGCCGCGTTGCTTCCGCCGCCGGCGCAACCGATGAGGATGTCGGGATAATCGCCCGCCATTTCCATCTGCTTCAGCGCCTCCAGGCCGATGATCGTCTGATGCAGTAGCACGAAGTTCACCACACTGCCGAGCGAGTATTTGAACCCCGGATGCGTGACGGCGTACTCAATCGCCTCGCTGATGGCGATGCCCAGACTGCCCGGCGATTCGGGATCCTGCGCCAGGATCGCCTGGCCGGCATGCGTCTCAGAACTGGGGCTGGGTACAACGGTTCCACCCCACGTCTCCATCATGATGCGCCGGTAGGGCTTCTGCTGGTAGCTGACCGCGACCATGAAGACCTTGCATTTTAGCCCGAAAAGGTTCGAAGCGAAGCTCAACGCGCTGCCCCACTGCCCGGCGCCGGTCTCGGTGGCGAATCCTTCCAAACCTTCTTGCTTGCCGTAATAGCACTGCGCTACTGCGGTGTTGGGCTTGTGGCTTCCCGCCGGGCTGACCCCTTCCCATTTGTAGTAAATCTTGGCAGGGGTGTCCAGCGCCTTTTCCCAACGGTGCGCGCGGTAGAGTGGCGAAGGTCTCCACATCTTCAGTATATCCTGGACTTCGTCGGGAATTTCGATAAACCGCTCGGTGCTGACCTCTTGCGCAATCAGGGCAGCCGGGAAAATGGGCGCCAAGTCGTCAGGTTGGAGTAATTTCAATGTGACCGGGTGGCGATACGGCGGTGGCGGGGTCTTCATGTCCGCAATAATGTTGTACCAATGGGTTGGCATTTCATGTTCTTGTAGCACGTACTTATACTGTTTCATTTCAACTCCTCCTTAGTCTGGTTGCTGGATCATGGATACTTGTCATGCGTTCTGGATGACTCATGAGATAAACGCTGCAGTCGGTAAAGAATGGCTTAAAATGCCGTCCGCAAGCTAAATGGCGCGCCGGTCTGCAGCGCCGATCGCAGGCGCGGGCCGGTCAGCCCCATGGCCTCGTAGACCATCTCCATCGTCAGGTGTGCCTGGGCCTGCATCGTGCGTGTGCCCTCCATCAGCACTTCTTCGACCATGCCCGGTTGCTGCGCGTAAGCTGCACGGCGTTCGCGGATCGGGTCGAGGAAGGCGTTGATGGCGCGGGCCAGCTTGCGCTTTACTTCCACATCACCCACCTTGCCCAGGCGATAGCGCTCTTTGAGATCATTGACCTCATCCACATCGGGGTTAAAGATGTCGTGGTAAATGAAGACCGGGTTCCCTTCCACCCGCCCGGGAATGTCGGCACGGATGCGATTGGGGTCGGTGTACATCCCCCGCACTTTCTCCTCCACTATTTGGGCGTCGTCGGAGAGCATGATGGCGTTGCCCAGCGACTTACTCATCTTCGCCTGCCCATCGGTTCCCACCAGCGTTGGCACTTCGCCGATGAGCACATCGGGGAGGGGGAAGACTTCCACTTCGTAGAGGCGATTAAAGCGGCGCGCAATCTCGCGGGTGATTTCGACGTGCGCCTCGTTGTCCTTGCCCACCGGCACGAGGTGCGCCCGCGGCAGTAGAATGTCCGCTGCTTGCAGTACGGGATAGCCGATCAACCCGAAAGGCATCGTCTCGTCGTCTATGTTGGCGGCGCGTGCCATGTCTTTGATGCTCGGCAGCCGCGAGAGGCGAGGAAGTGTCACCAGATTTTCCAGGATCAGGTTCAGCTCGAACGTCTCCGGCAACGCCGATTGCAGGAAAATGGTGCTTTTTTCGGGATCAATGCCCACGGCCAGATAGTCCAACACGGCATCGTAGATGTTCTGCCCCAGTTCCGATACGTACTCTTTCTCGGGTTTCGTGGTGAGGGTGTGCAAATCGGCGATGATGAAATAGCACTCGTAGGTATCTTGCAGTTCCACGCGGTTCTTCAAACTGCCGACGTAGTGTCCCAAATGCAGCTTGCCCGTGGGACGATCTCCTGTTAGGATGCGTTTCTTTGGCTCCATATAAGTCCTCCTCGTATAAAACAGGTATCTATTACAAAGTCTCGTTCGCCACCTGGCAGGGGTGACTGAATAGCGACGACCAAAGTCGCAATCTTTAATCCGTTCCATCCGTTGACATAAAAAAACGCCCCTCCCTGATAGGGACGAGCGTTTTTACACCCGTGGTACCACCCTGTTTAGGCGCTTTGCTCAAACAAAAACGCGCTGTGATAAGCGCGTTCGTCGATCAAGCCAGCCTCACTCTGACGAGCACGGTCTTGCGACGATGCTCTACGCCCTGATAACGGTAGCGTCTCCGGCCCGGACTACTGGTGTGCAGCAACTTTCGGCGGACGGCTCCGGGGTCCATTCGATAACGGCGCTGGTACCGGACTCACACCTTACTCCGGCTCTCTGAAACCCCGCTTTGTTATGTACTCTTCCCCATCTAAGCCTTTAACGCTTTGTATTTAACCACGAACGCCTAAAATGTCAAGTTCCACGGTATCTATTCAGGCTAGTAAACCTGACGAAGCCACTTATTCCCTATGCCAGGT
>DAOOGN010000013.1:0-50944 GCA_035415725.1 Anaerolineae bacterium
CCTGGTAACGGGGTGGGAGAGTAGGTCATTGCCAAGGAACTGTTGCTGTTTATAATAATGACGCTTCTCGCACCTTGACGAAAAAAATGGAAGTGTTACACTGAGCGTTATGTTCGCTGACTCAGACATAGGTTGGAAAGTGGACCGCAATTTTGCGCTTGTGGGCATTGCTCTTGTCCTGGGATTCTTATTGGCAGGATGTCAAGGTATGGAGGTGGAGGGGGTGCTGAGTCAGCCGGCGCTGTCTGCTTCACCCACACCGCAAGTGTTCTTAGAAGAAACTCCTTCAGCTACGCTGGTCATTCCCACTGTTCAGCCTTCAGCGACATCATCGCCTACACCTCAGCCGACGAGTTTACCCTTCCCTACTCCTACGCCTTATTATTGCGCTTATCTCCGTGGCAGAACTGAATCCGGTTCGTTGTCGAGCACGGCTATGCGGGAGGGAGTGCGTTTCTTAGTGCATTTGCCACCGTGTTATGATGATTACCCGGCCAAGGCTTTTCCGGTGATCTATGTGCTTCACGGTTGGCCTATGGATGAACGGCATTGGGATTTGTTGGGAATAGATGAGCTGCTGGATGATTGGGTCATCCGTAGGATCGTCGGTCCGGCGATCATCGTTATGCCCGGCGTCAGTTCAGACGGGTTGTATGTCAACTCAAGCGGCGGCGACTGGTCCTTCGAAGGGATGCTTGTGAATGAGCTTGTGCCCTGGATCGATCGGACCTATCACACCTGGCGTGAACCGGCCGGGCGTGCTATCGGCGGCGTTTCGCGTGGCGGCGTATGGTCCCTGGAGATTGCATTCCGACATCAGGATGTTTTCGGTATCGTAGGGGGACATAGTCCGGCGCTGGCTCTGAATCGGCCTTTGCCACAATATGATCCATTTCTGCTGGTGAAAGAAGATGTGTCGGGGTTGCGCATCTATTTGGATGCCGGAGATTTGGATTGGGCGAAGACCTCCACAGCTCGTCTCTATGAGGTTTTGCAAGAGCGAGCTGCCGATGTCACCTATCAGGTTCACAAAGGAGGTCACGTCGATCAGCTTTGGCAGGAAAGTATGGTTGATTATGTGACCTTTTACACTTTGACATGGCCTCGTTCCTTCGACGCTTTGCCCCGCTGGGAAAGTCAGCCTGTGGAACCTACAGCGACTCCAACTCCATAAGAGTGACTTGGGAAACAAACACAAAAGGGAGGGTGCTTGTCACCCTCCCTTTTGTTGTTGCAGCCGTCTAACCTTGCCCCCAGAGACGTAGCAGCGCGGCTACATCATAAGAGGGCACCTGGTCCTTTTGTGCTAGCAAATCGTTGAGCGCTTCCAGCGTAGCTTGGACGTTGTCCTTGGCGTTTTCAGCGTCGACCGCGATCAGAGCTTGCCACAGCAGCGCCAGGACAACCATCAACGTATCAAACGAAGGGTATCCTGAGGGGGTCTTTGACGGCACAGCCAGGTTCGTGTCAGCTTGTCGCGCCGGTAGCAGCGTTGGGCTTGGGGTGATGGAGAGAGTGTGGAGGCCGTGTTCCTTCGCGGCCCCGAGAAGGTGCCCAATTTCAGTGTCTGGTCCCAATCCTAAAGAAATAGCAATAAGCAGGTCTCCCGGTTCGGCGTCGCGCAGGAGGATGGCGGCCTGGGCGTAATCGGCGCGGAGGGGGTAAGTTTCGAGGCCGAGGAGATTGAGATAAGTGCTCCAGAGAGTGGCGATGTGGTATCCTTCGGCGGTGCTGGTGATGAGGACCCGTTGTGCGGCGTGGATGGTCTGAACGATCTGGGCAATTTGCCCCGCATCGGCCTTCATATCCAGGATACGGTCGCTTAACTCGTCGAGCATTGTTCCGATTTGTCCGGTAAGGCCTTCGGTTTCGGCGGCGCCCTTTTGGTAATGTAACGCCAATTGCTGGTTGATGTACTGCTTTATCTCACGCGAAAGTTCACGATAGCCGGAATATCCCAATTCCTGTGAGAAACGCACGACGGTTGCCGGATCGACGCCGACGCGACGTGCCAGTTCGGTGGCGGTTAAAAACCCAACATCCAGGGTGTTCTCCAGAATGAAATCGGCAAGGATGCGGAAGCGAGGAGAAAGCTCTTCATATTTATTTTGGATTTTGTCACGAAACATTATCAGCCTCCCTGTTTTATCTGATTTTGATATTAAACTTTGCGGAACCTCTATCTATGTTCAATGATACCATTGCTGTAAATATATGTCAATCCTGTTTTCTAATGTTAATGGTTTCGTAACGTTTCTTTAATGCACGACATTGACAATAAAATAAAGTATTGATTCAGGCTAGTAAACTTGGTGAAGTAACTTATTCCCTCTACCAGGTTGGCGCAGATTTTGGCATGCCAGGCGCTCTGAGATAACGCGATATGCGTGTTCCTATAAGCTTATCTCCCTGCTCGTCTTCCCCAGGAAAGGGGGGTGGGGGATGAGAGGGTTATTGCTTTGTTCGCCACCTGGCAAGGGTGGCTGAATAGTGACCAAAACGGTATCTTAGGAGTTCAAAGGACGCCAGCAGCAGGGGGTGCCGGTTGCCTTTTCACATATTCGTTGTATCATAACCGGGCTATGGATAGATATGTGCGTATTGCGCCGTCGATACTTTCTGCTGACTTCGCTCATCTCGGCGCGGCCGTTGAGATGGTAGAAGCGGCAGGCGCCGACGTAGTGCACGTGGATGTGATGGATGGACATTTCGTGCCCAATATAACGGTGGGGCCGCTGGCGATCGCGGCCTTGCGTAAGGTCACCCAATTGCCCCTTGACGTGCATCTCATGATTGAAAATCCGGAACGTTACGTGGAATCTTTTGCCCGCGCCGGCGCCGACATCCTGACCGTACATCCAGAGGCTACGCCGCACTTGCATCGGGTCCTCCAGCAGATCCATGATCTGGGGCTGCAAGCCGGTGTGGCGCTCAATCCGGCGACTTCGGAGTTGTCTTTGCCTTATGTGGCGTCCATGCTGGATCTCGTACTGATAATGACCGTCAATCCTGGCTTTGGAGGACAGGACTTCTTGCCGGAGATGTTGCCCAAAATAGCGGCTGTGCGGAGTCTCCTCGATACGGTGGGCAGAGGAGGGTGGTTGTCTGTGGATGGAGGGATCAATATCACGACGGTGCCTCTGGTCGTTGCCCAGGGTGCCGATCATTTGGTGGCCGGTTCGGCGATTTTTGCTGCGCCTGAAGGTGTCGCTGCCGCGATCCGTGCGCTGCGCGGAGCGATCCCGCTGCTTTCAACGCGACAGCCCCGTTAATCACCCACGGGGCTGTCGCCTCAGTCTTGACCGGAATGAGCGTTACTTCTCGCCGCGAGAAAGCGTACGTAAACAACGGGTGCAGACATAGATATGTCGCCATGCACCATTGACCTGTATCCGCCTGTGCTGGATATTGGGGCGGAATTGCCGATTCGTCGCCCGGTTAGAGTGACTTACCTTGTGTCCAAACATCGGAGCTTTGCCGCAGATTTCGCATTTTGCCATAGTTTCACCTCTTCTGTCTCGCTGACAGGTGCTATAATACCACAAAGAGGAAAAGACGCAACTGGGAGGAGGACTTTATGAGTGAGTCTATACAACCGCGAGGAAGAATAGAAGTGTCCCCGGCAGCCATCGCTTCTGTTATCAGCGAAGCTGTCCAAACGTGTTATGGCGTCGTCGGCACGGTGCCGAAGAATTTCGCGATGGGTTTGGTCGATATTCTCTCCGCCGAGCGGAAGCGTGGCGTGGAAGTTCAGGTCCGTGATGGCAAAATCGCCGTTGATCTCTATGTCGTGGTAGAATATGGCACGCGCGTGTCGAGTGTGGCTGAAAGTATCAAGCAGGTGGTCAAGTATCAGGTGGAAAAAATACTGGAACTTCCGGTTGCAGAGGTGAATGTGCATATTCAGGCTTTGCGCGTGAGCGATGCGGATTAGGGGGCTTGTCGTGGACGAACATGGGGGTGGGAAAAGCATCGAGACTTTGAATGGATACGACTTGAAACTCATGATCGCGGCGGCCCTTTCCTGTTTGCATCAACACCAGGCAGAAATTAACGCCCTGAATGTCTTCCCGGTTCCCGATGGCGATACGGGAACGAATATGACCTTGACGATGACTTCGGCCTGGAACGAGATCGCCAATGTGGAAGAAGACAATATCGGACGACTGGCGAGCAAAGCGGCGCATGGAGCGCTGATGGGAGCGCGGGGCAACTCCGGCGTGATCCTCTCGCAGATTTTGCGCGGTTTTGCACGTGGATTGGATTCAAGAGCACAAATGCGTGCCGCCGACATGCCGCTCGCCATGCATGAAGCGAAGGAAACCGCGTATAAAGGGGTTGTCAAGCCGGTAGAGGGCACTATACTCACGGTGGTGCGCGAAGTGGCCGAAGAAGCAGCGGCCGCCGCCAGGGAAACGGATGACCTGCAATGTATGTTTGAACGGCTGGTCGAGCGGGCCCGATCTGCTGTGGCCCGTACACCGCAGTTATTGCCGGTGCTGCGGCAAGCCGGCGTGGTCGACTCCGGCGGTCAGGGATTTTTGGTGGTTCTGGAGGGGATGTTGCGTCACATAAAGGGTTTGCCGATGGAGGATTTCACCTATTTTGGGGAGGGTGTCGAACAGCCGGCTGCGGCCTTTCACGATATGGCGGCGGAGGCGTTGTTCTTTGATGACCATTACCCCTATGACGTGCAGTTCATCGTCGCCGGAGATAACATGAACGTCGCCGAGGTTCGCACCACGATTGAGGCCATGGGGGATTCTGCTTTGATCGTGGGGGATCCGCACACTATCAAGGTGCATGTCCACGTCCTTGACCCGGGCATCCCCATCAGCTATGGTGCAAAATGTGGCTCTTTGCAAGATGTGGTGGTTGAGGATATGCGGGTGCAGTACCGGGCGTTTGTCGCCGGGCGCGAGGCGACTGCCACGGCGACGCCGGCCTCTGGCGTCCCGCTCTTTGTACCGACAGAGGAAGCCCCTCGCATCGGCGTTGTCGTCGTCGCTGCCGGTGATGGATTAGCCAGGGTCTTCCGTAGTTTGGGCGCCACCGGGGTTGTGGATGGTGGACAGACGATGAACCCGAGCACGGCCCAGATTCTGGAAGCGATTGAACACTCCCCGGCGGATCAAGTCATCATTCTTCCTAATAATGAAAACATTTTTCTGGCGGCACAACAGGCGGCCGAAGTGAGTCACAAACACGTCGCTGTGGTGCCGACCCGCACCATTCCTCAAGGAGTTGCGGCGCTGCTGGCTCTGGATCAACAGATGACGTTGGACGACAATGTGGCGGTGATGTTGCAGAACACGAAAGACGTGATTACCGGAGAGGTCACCTGGGCAACCCGGGATGTAAAAATCAATGGCGTGGATGTCCGCGAGGGTGACGCCATCGGCCTGCTGGATGGGGAGTTGGTGGTGGATAGCCGCTCGTTTGATGAAGCGGTGTTCTGGCTCCTTGCTGAAGTGGAGCTTGAAGATCGGGAGCTGGTAACGGTGTATTACGGTGAAGGGGTGGAAGCACCCCAGGTCCAAGAATTGGTGGATAGACTGAGTGACAATTATCCCGAACTGGAATTTGAGGTTGTTGAAGGTGGGCAGCCGCACTATCCTTACATTATTTCGATTGAATAATCAGCCTCTGGATTCATGCCAGGTATGTTTTCATTATCATACATCATCATACATCGCGTTGGTTTCATTTTAGTAACTATTCAGCCACCCTTGCCAGGTGACGAACGGGACTTTGGGGAGGGCACATAATAGGTTACCCCTTCGGCAGGTGATGACCCTCTCACCCCCACCCAAAATCCCCCTTCCTGGGGGGCAGGGGGGATGAGCTTATAGAAACACGAATATCTTGTCATACAGAAGCACCTGGCATACCAAAGTCTACGCCAAACCTGGCATAGGGAATAAGTGGCTTCGTCAGGTTTACTAGCCTGAATAGATACTCATTTTATACACTAAGGAGAAAGTGAGTGAGTGGCAATCACATTCAATTGATCACCGATGGGACTGCTTATCTCTCTGCCGCGCGTTTGCGCGAATTAGGCATTATCTCTTTACCTATTATTGCCCAGGCCAATGATCGGAATTTTATGTACGACCAGCAGACGGATGAACATTTCGACCTACTTCAGGAACTTGAAAAGTCCCGCAGCCCGGTAGAAATTGTCGGCCCTTCTCCCGAGGACTTTCGCGCTGTTTTCGAACGCACGCTCTATCGGACTAACAAAATGTTGCTGATCCTATCCTCCGGCCATCTCAGCCCGGTGATGCGCAATGCGCGGATAGCCGCCCGTGACTTTATGGGGCGATGCGACATCACGATTTTGGATTCGCAGACCATGTCTGTGGGACTGGGATTGCTGGTGGAGAAAGCCGGCGAACTGTTGCGTCAGGAGGATTTGCCATTGCCCGATATTGTCAAACTCATTCGGGGGATGATCCCCCGCATCTACGTGGTGATGATTTCTCATACCCTGGACTACATCTATAGCAGCGGCAAACTGAGCGCGATGCAGGCAATCCTGGGGGCCATGCTGAAGATCCATCCCTTCCTGGTGATTGAGGACGGCGATATCGTCCCCCAAGAAAAAAGCCGCAAACCCGAGCGGGCGCTTGACAAGCTGGTGGAGTTCGCCTCTGAGTTTTCACGGATTAACCAGTTGGTGATCTTTCAAAGCGGCGCCACGCCGACCGAGGAAGCCTTGCTGTTGAAAAGCCGGCTGGAACAAATCATTGTGAATCGGGATTTCCCCATTATCACCTATGATCCCATCCTGGCCTCGCACATCGGCCCGGAAGGGGTGGGAATGGTGATCTACGAGGAAGTGTGGCGATAAGGATATGAACCCCTCCCGTGTCCGCATTATCACCGATAGCGTCGCCGACATCCCCCCCCAGTTTATCCAACAGTTTAATATCAAAGTCGTACCGATTCACCTTATGATGGGGGCGGCAACCTACCTCGTGGACGGCAGGGGAGATCACGCGTGGTTTTACCGTGAACTCCAGCAACAGTCGGCGGTGACGCCTACGACTGCCGCCCCCCCGCCGGAGGTGTTTTTGCAGCTCTACCGCGAGTTGGTCGCCGAGGGAGCGGAAGAAATCATCGGCCTTTTCGCGGCGGCTACCGTCAGCAGCTTGTACGATCACGCCCTCATCGCTGCCCGAGAAGTGTCGGGGGCGCGCGTTTCCGTCCTCGATACCGGTCAAATCTCGATGGGGATTGGCTGGCTGGTACTGATGGCCGCCGAGGCTGCCGCTCGTGGTGCCTCGGCGGACGCGATTGAGACCTTGGTCAAGACGGCGCGCTCTCGAACCCGGGTTTTTGGTCTTCTGGATTCGCTGGAGTATTTGCGGCGCAGTGGGCGCGTGGGATGGGCCACGACGCAGATGGTCACGCTACTGCAGATCAAACCACTGATCGTCTTTGCCGAAGGGGAAGCTCAATTGATTGGCCGCGTCCGAACCCATCAACGCGCCCTCCAGCACATGGTGGACATGGTAAAAACGTTGTCCCCATTGGAGAAGTTGGCGGTCTTACATGCTCATACGAATGCCGCCGCGGTGCTGCGTTTGCAGGAGGCGCTGACGCCTTACGCGCCGGAGAAGCCGCCTTTGGTTGTCGAGGTGGGACCTATCTTTGGAACGCACATTGGCCCAGGGGCGTTGGGAGTGGCCCTGGTGCGCGTCTCTTAATTGACCATCTTCCTGAGGAATACGAATGACTAAACCGTTGGAGATTTTGGAGAAAATCCTTAATCTGGAGGAGAAAGACTACACTTATCAGGACAAAGCGGTGGCGGGTGGACTGGCGCGCTATGCCGATACCTGGCTCAAACAAGCCACTCAGGCATTTGGCGAGCCAGCTCGTCCGTGGGTTGAGGATATTGCCAACCGCCTGCGAGCTTACAGCAGTTTGCACCTTGAAACACGCCCCGCAGCCATGACGGCGTTGCGCGAAACGTTGCGCGCGGCCCGCGCTGCTGCCGTTCCCCCCTCAGAAACGCCGGCTGAAGGGCCGACGCCGGGAACACCACCTCCCCCCATGGAGCGGCCATCGCGCGATGTCGCCGGGCATGGATTGGAGGCGCCGGTGGAGACATTGCCCGGCGTTGGGAAAAAGCGCGCGGCATTGCTGGAGAAACTCGGCGTCAAAACGATTCGTGATCTGCTGTTCTTCTATCCCCGCCGTTATGAGGATTACTCCACCCTCAAAACTATCAACCATCTGGTCTATGGCGAACGGGTCAGCGTATTGGCGACAGTGTGGGATGCCGGCACACGCCGGACGCAATCCGGTCGCTCCTTGTTCCGGGCTGTTCTGTCTGACAACACCGGCACGCTGGAAGTCACCTGGTTCAATCAGCCCTATCTGGAGGAACGCATTCGTGCGGGAATGCAAATCCTGGTCAGTGGAAAAGTCGACGCCTATCTCGGTCGCCTGACCATGAACTCCCCGGAGTGGGAAATCGTCGGTCGCACCGACTTGACGAACATCCGTATACAGCCGATTTACCCTTTGACGGAGGGTTTACAGCAACGCTGGATGCGCATGACCATGCAGCGTACCCTCGTTGCCTGGGCCAAGCGCGTTCCTGACGCCTTGCCCGGCCCTTTGAAGTCAGAACACAACCTGCTGCCGCTGGAACGGGCCTTATGGGGCATTCACCTTCCTGACAACCGGGAGCATCTGCTGGCCGCCCAACGTCGTCTGGCCTTTGAAGAAGCCCTGTATTTGCAACTGGGATTACTGCGCCAGCGACTTCTCTGGAAAGCGCAACCCGGACGCATCATCAAGCCCGCTGACGGCTACCTCCAAACCTTGAAAACCAGTTTGCCGTATGCGTTGACGACGGCCCAGCAGCGTTCCCTGGATGAAATGTTGCGCGACCTGGTCTCCGGCCAACCGATGAACCGCTTGTTGCAGGGTGATGTGGGGGCGGGGAAGACCGTGGTCGCCGGTATGCTGATGGCGATGACGGCAATGGCGGGTTTTCAGGCGGCCATGATGGCCCCCACGGAGATATTGGCTGAACAACATTACAAAAGTCTCTCTCAATTGTTTGCCATGTTCCCTGCACCGCGTCCTACCCTCGCTTTGCTGACCGGCAGCACCGGCGGCGCAGAACGCGCGGCCATCTACGCCGGACTGGCGGATGGTGCCTTACAAACTGTGGTAGGAACTCACGCCTTGATCCAGGAAACCGTCGCTTTCAAAGACCTGGGGCTGGTCGTCGTCGATGAACAGCATCGCTTTGGGGTTGATCAGCGGGGCACACTGCGGCAGAAAGGTTACAATCCACACCTGCTGTTGATGACGGCGACTCCCATCCCGCGTTCGTTGGAACTGACGATTTGGGGACACCTCGACGTCTCCATATTAGATGAAATGCCACCAGGACGCCGTCCCATCGAAACCCGCGTGTTGCAACCGCGCGAGCGCGAGCGCGCTTATGCGTTTATTCACGCCCAGGTACAGCAAGGACGGCAGGCGTTCATCATCTATCCCCTGGTCGAGTCCTCGGAAAAAATCGAAGCCAAAGCCGCGGTGGATGAATACAATCGCCTGCAACGCGACGTGTTCCCCGATCTGCGGTTGGGATTGCTCCATGGCCGGCTGCGCCCCGGCGATAAAGAGCAGGTGATGGAGCAGTTCGTGCACGGCGACCTGGATGTGCTGATCGCTACCTCCGTCGTTGAGGTTGGCATCGATGTGCCGAATGCCACCGTGATGCTGATCGATGGCGCGGACCGGTTCGGCCTGGCCCAACTGCACCAGTTCCGTGGCCGCGTCGGGCGTGGCGCGCACCAATCCTATTGCCTGTTGTTGGCCGATAGCGCTGCGGATGAAGCCAACGAACGCCTGCAAGCCGTCGCCGCGACGACCGATGGCTTTGTTCTCGCCCAGAAAGACCTCGAAATGCGCGGACCGGGTGAATTTTTGGGAACGCAACAAAGCGGCTTCCCGGAATTGCCGATGGCTGCCTTGGCCGATACCCGCCTTCTCCATGAAGTGCGCGACGTGGCCGAATCCCTGCTGAAAGAGGACCCTGACCTGAGCAGGCCGGAACATCAACCCTTAGCCGGACGTGTCGCTGCCTTCTGGCATGGCGGAGGAGATTTGAGTTGACACAAAAAATAGCCCTTTATCCCGGTTCCTTCGATCCGGTGCACTACGGTCACATGGACATTGCTCAACGCGCGGCGGCGCTCTTCGATCACTTGATCGTCGCCGTTTACGAAAACCCGCAAAAACCGTTGCTGTTTTCTGCGCCAGAACGTGTAGCGATGTTGACCACGGCGCTGTCGCATCTGCAAAACGTCGCCGTTTGCTCGTATACAGGCCTGACCGTGCATTTTGCTCAATCCCAGGGGGCGCAGGTGTTGGTGCGGGGTTTGCGGGTGATCTCCGATTTTGAAATGGAATATCAGATGGCCCTGACCAATCAACAGCTTGCCCCGCACATCGACACGATCTGCTTGATGACCCGCCACGAATATGCTTTCCTGAGCGCCAGCCTGGTGAAAGAAGTGTTTATGGCCGGCGGTAATGTGGCACAGATGGTCCATCCGGTCGTTATAGAATCGTTGGCGCGGAAGCGGGCGCAGAACGGCGCCGATGACGTGGTAGTCCCCGCCATCTCATTGTAGAATGCCGGCCGAGGGCTAAAGTCCCTCGGCTATAAGCCTTGGCTGAAGTAGGGATTCGGGAGGTATCGATGGACGTCGAATTTTTGATCGAGCGATTGGAACGTTATATCCTGGAAGAATCCCCCAAGCTTTTGGGGATGCGCGCCGTTAACGAAAGCGAGGTGCGCAGCCATCTCACGCAGTTGCGCGAAGCTATCCCCGACGAAGTTTTACAGGCCAGAAAAATTGTTCAGGAACGGGAGTCGATCATCGATGCGGCACACCAGGAGGCGCAACAAATGATCGCGGCAGCGCAAGTGAAAGTGGAGCAACTGACGGCTGAGCATCGTCTCGTGCAGGATGCCCGGCAGCAGGCCGAGAACATCACCCGCCGGGCGCAGCACGATGCTGCAGGACTGCGCGCCGACGCCGACGAGTACGTCTTCAACTCGTTGAGCCAGCTACAGGCAGAGTTGAACCGACTGCTGCGCGTGGTCGAGAACGGGCTGCAAAAGCTCGAGGCCGACCGGGAGCAGTCGCTCCAGACGTCCGAAAAGAGCGACTGACCCCACCTGTTTGACATACGCCCTCTTTTTTGTATAATAGCTCCATTGTGACCTTGCGCCCGGCTAAGCCGTGGGGCTTCGTCATGGAGCGCAGGTCACTCGTGGTCTGTAGCGTGAATTGCCAATTCGCCCTACCATGTTGATATTCTTAGAGGAGTAAACAAAAATGCCAGCAGTACCCAAAAGACGCATCCCGCACAGCCGAGGTCATCGGCGGCGGGCGAATAGTTATCGTTCACCGGCTTTGCCGACCCTGGTTTATTGCGAATGTGGCGAGCTTGTTCGACCCTATCAGGTTTGCCCGCATTGTGGTTCTTATCGCGGCAAAAAGGTTATGAACGTTAAGGAGAAATAGCCGGGATTGCTGAGATGAGCATGGTTTCCCCGCTCTCCGGCCGGGGGGCGCAGCAATATGCCGGCATAGGCGCTGCTCTGTACCGGGCCTCCACCGAGGCCCGGATGCTTTGTGACCAGGCGGACGCGCTACCTGGCTACGCTCTGACCTGCTTGTGCTTTGCGGGCCTGGAAGCGGAGTTAAATCTCACCCTCTGCAAACGGCATTCACGGATTTGTTGCCCACCGCAGATTTCGCTGGCGCTCGACGCCTGACCGAAAGGAACGCAGAAGATGCTGGCCTTAGAAGGGAAAGTGGCGCTCGTGACCGGCGGCTCGCGCGGCATTGGCCGTGCAATTGCCCTGGAGTTGGCCTGTCATGGCGCCGACGTGGCCGTCAACTACGTGCATAACGCCACCGCCGCCCAACAGGTCGTCGCCGCAATCACCGCCATGGGACGCCGGGCGGTGGCGTTGCCGGCCGATGTGGGTGACTTCGACCAGGCTGCGGCGTTGGTCACGGCCGCCCTGGACGCGCTGGGCCGCCTCGACATCCTCATCAACAATGCCGGTATCGTCCACGACGCTCTGCTGCTGCGCATGCAAGAAACGGATTGGGATGAAGTGCTGCGGGTGAATCTCAAAGGTGCTTTCAACACCAGCAAAGCGGCGGTACGTCCGATGCTGCGCCAGCATTTTGGCCGTATCATCAATGTTAGCTCGGTTTCCGGCCTGATGGGGCAGGTCGGGCAAGCGAATTACGCGGCTTCTAAAGCAGGGCTGATCGGTTTGACCAAGAGCATGGCCCGCGAATTGGGCGCGCGCAACATCACCGTCAATGTGGTTGCCCCTGGATTTGTTCCTACCGACCTGAACGTGACGCTGGATGAGACATGGCGCGAGCAGTTGCGTGCATGGATTCCCCTGGGGCGCTTCGGCACTGCCGACGATGTCGCCCATGCGGTGGCTTTTTTGGCGTCGAACGAAGCCGCATACATCACCGGTGCCGTGCTGCCCGTGGATGGCGGCTTGAGCATGTAAGGAGGCGCGGATGGAAACACAGACAATCCCCGGTATGGTCACGGTCGCACCAGAAGTTCTCGAAACGATTGCCCGCTTTAGCGCGTTGAACGTTCCCGGCGTCGTGCGGCTGGTCGAGAAAGACGTAGATCGAATTCTGGGGCTTGCGGGGAAGTCGGTCCTGGTCCAGGTCAATGACGGGAGGGTGACGGTGGATTTGTCCATCATCGCCGGCCCCGACATCAGCCTCTTGCGTCTGGGCCGCGCGGTGCAGTACGAAGTGACCCGCGCTATCCAAAATATGATCGGGATGCCCGTTGACGCCGTGCATGTGCACATCGAGGACGTCGTGTATCCCCAGGCGGAAGATCGGCCTGAGTCCCTGGATGAGTGAGTTGATGAGGAATCTTTATCATGAAAGGTGAACGTCGCCTGGCACGCCAGGTGGCGCTCCAGGTCCTTTACGAAGTCGATCTTGTGGCGCATCCTGTCGGTGAGGTGTTGAGTCAGCGCTTCGCCGAGAGCGAGTTATTGCCGCGAGTGCAGGACTATTCTCAAAAGCTGGCCATGGGCGTCGTCCAGTGTCGCGAGCTTCTGGATCACTATATCCAGTCCCATGCGACGGAATGGCCGCTGGATCAGGTCGCCATTATCGACCGCAATCTGCTGCGCATGGCTCTGTATGAGTTTACGGTTGGCGGTGTGCCTGTCAAAGTGGCGATCAATGAGGCGGTGGAGTTAGCCAAACATTACGGCTCGGACAGTGCGCCGCGTTTCGTCAATGGCGTGTTGGGGGCTTTGGTCCCCATGCAGGCGGAAATTACGGCGGCCCTGCGGGCGTCCGGCAAATACAAGATGGAATAGACCCGGAAAATAATCCGGGAAACGGGAAGGGGCGTCATTCCGATATGAGGAATTACGCCCCTTTTTTCTCGAATTTCACTTGCCGTCCGCGCGGCTCTGTATTAGATTGGAGGGATGCAGTTGGGCTGAACTATGCCAGCGTGATTCGTAGGACGACATTTCTGAAAGGAGTTTGGGGATATGGAAAAAATCCGTGTGATTATTATGGGCGCTGCCGGGCGCGATTTTCATAACTTTAACACCTATTTTCGTGATAATGATAAATACGTCGTCGTCGCTTTCACGGCGACGCAGATTCCGCATATTGAGGGGCGCAAATATCCCGCCGAACTGGCTGGACGGCTTTATCCTCAAGGTATTCCGATTTACCCCGAAGCCGACCTGGAGGCGTTGATCCATCAGCATGATGTCGACCAGGTGATTTTTGCGTATTCGGACGTTCCGCATGAATACGTGATGCACAAGGCTTCACTGGTCAACGCGCTGGGCGTCGATTTCCTGCTGTTGGGAGGAAAATATACGATGTTGACGAGTTCCAGACCGGTGATTGCGGTGTGCGCGGTGCGCACCGGCTCCGGGAAGTCGCAAACCACCCGTCACGTGTGCGATGTGTTGCAAAAGATGGGAAAGAAAGTCGTTGCCGTCCGCCATCCCATGCCCTACGGCGACTTGGTGCGGCAGGCCGTCCAACGTTTTGCGACGTATGCCGATCTGGACGCGCACGAATGTACGATTGAGGAGCGCGAGGAGTACGAACCCCACATCGATCGCGGCGTCATCGTCTATGCCGGCGTGGATTACGCGGCGATCTTGCGTGAAGCGGAGAAAGAAGCCGACATCATCGTGTGGGATGGCGGCAACAACGACATCCCCTTCTTCAAGCCGGATTTATGGATTACGGTGGCGGACCCCCATCGTCCCGGACACGAGGTGACCTATTACCCCGGCGAGACGAATCTGCGCGCCGCCGACGTCGTCGTCCTGAACAAGATCGATACCGCCAACTACGAGAACGTACGCGCCGTGCGGGCGCATGTCGGCGCCTTCAATCCCGACGCGGTGGTTGTAGAGGCAGCGTCGCCGCTGTTTGTGGAGCATCCCGACGTCATCCGCGGCAAGCGCGTGTTGGTGGTGGAAGATGGCCCCACGCTGACACACGGCGACATGGCTTATGGCGCCGGTTACGTGGCGGCGCAGCGTTTCGGCGCGGCGGAAATCATCGATCCCCGCCCTTACGCGGTGGACTCCATCAGTGCGACGTATCAGAAATATCCTCACACCGGCGCGATCTTGCCGGCGATGGGTTATGGGCACGAGCAAATGCGCGACCTGGAAGTGACCATCAACAACACGCCCTGCGACCTGGTTGTCGTCGGCACGCCCATCGATCTGACGCGACTGCTCAAGATCGATCATCCGATGGAGCGGGTGCGCTATGAATTGCAGGTGATTGGACGCCCGACGCTGGAGGAGATCATCCACGCGCGTTTTGGCGCAGCTCAATAGCGGCCGTTGAAGGCGCGCGTACCACTGATCCACGGGCTGTCGCGGATGTAGTAGCGCCAGCGCGCTTCGCATGCGGCCCGGTCGCCGCGTACCCCGATGCGTGGGCTTTGTCCCAGGCGCGTTTCGGGGATGGAGGCGTAGTCCTCGATCCATAACCGGGCGTCTGCCGCGCACAGATCGAGGTTGTTGAGGCTGCGATCGATGTTCAGCGCATGGCAGACCCTGCCGGGACCGCCGGTCAGGTTGGGCGGTGTGAGCTGTGGTCCGCGTCGCTGCCGGATGATCGCCAAGCCCTCCAGCGGTTCTATCGCGCGGATGAGGATCGCGGCGGGAAAACCACTGCGTTCCGTCACCACATTCAGGCAATGGTGCATCCCGTAGATCAAATAGACGTAGGTATACCCCGGCGGTCCGTACATCGGTGCGTTGCGCGCCGTCGGGCCGGGGCTGGCGTGACTGGCGTGGTCATCTTCACCGATGTAGGCTTCGACTTCGGTGATCATCCCGGAAAGCCGTACCCCCGCATCACACCGGACCAGGCGTTTGCCGAGAAGGTCACGGGCGACGGTGAGCGTATCACGCGCATAAAATTCTCGCGGTAGTTGACGGTCCAAGTTGCTTTTATCTCCTTTTGCGGTATGCTTATTGTAACATAGAATGCTCACGGCCATAATCTTTCAAATCTCGTCACTGCTCAGCCTGGCGCTAACTATCCAGACGGCCATGGACAAACCTTAGTGATCCGTAGCTTTCGCCCTGCCCCCTCCCCAGCGTTTTCGCTGGGGAGAGGGAGAAAGATAAAGGGTTTGTGCCGGCGGGCGCAGCCCGTCTGCACAAACCTACAAAAAAAAGTCCCCTCCCTCCCGCGCCAACGCGGGAGGGAGGGGATAGGGGGTAAAAGTTGATCGTAGGACCCAATCTGATGCTTAATCTTCAGCAATTGTTCGGGAATCTATGCTGTTTCTTAGTCGGCGTTTATGTTTTTCTCGGTGTGCTCTGGGGCTATGTGCAGAGGAGGGCTGATCCATGAGCAGTGATATGCCTGACTGGTTGTTGGAACTGATGCCTGCCGCAGAAGGGGAAGAACCCCGGCAAAAAGCAGTGGCCGAAGACAGGCAGGTGATGCCGCTGCGTGCTGACACTCAAGCCGAGCCGTATACGAAGCCGCAAGAAGCAGCGCCGGCGGATGTGGATGGGCTGGACGATTTGCGCCACCAGGTTGCTGTCCAGGAGGCGGCGCAGGTCATGGCCGCGCAAAAGGCGCACTCGCCGTATGTGTTCGGTGGGTTGTTGCCCTGGCAGGCTTTTTTCCTTTCGGTGCTGCTGTTTCTGGATGTAGCCATCATCGGCATGTTATTTTTGATTATGTTGGGGCGCATTGTGCCTTGAGCGATGAGGTTCAACGAAAACGCGAGGCTCACAGAGCCTCGCGTTTTTTGTTGGGTTGAACCGCTGGCTATCGTCCGAGAGCTATTTGCACGATTCGTTTCACTCCCAGAGTCAGCGACGTTTGGGGTTGCAGGGCTGCCAATGGTAGACCTTTGGGAACTGCGGTGGCCTGGTTAGGATCGTAGGCGATGTCTACGGCGAGGGGCACGCGCAGAGCCTTCTGCAGGACATCCGCGGGTGGATGTGGGCCTGCTGCTGTAGCGTTGCGTATGACGAGCAGACGGTCTTTCCACACCTGGAGCGCCTGGAGAGTAGCCCGCGTGACTTGCACGGCAGGGGCGTCGTCACCGGTGATGAGGACGATGTGCTGGGCCTGGTCTAATACAGCCTTCGCCGTCGCGTCAAGAAGCGACGGCATATCGACCACGATAAACCGGCCCATGGATCTGAGTTGGACTAATAGAGTTTCGACGATGTCTTTGCCCGGCCAACTATACTGCGCCGGCACGGGCGGCGCGAGAAGAACCTGGAGGCCGGTGCTGTGTTGGCGCATCAGGGACGCCGGGGGCGTTTTGGGATTCTCCACGTACTGCCCCCAGTGCTTCTCCGGGCGTATTCCCAGGTAAAAAGCGCATTGTCCGCAGGCTGGAGCCAGGTCCAGCAGGACGGTCGGGGCAATTTGCTGAAGGACGGCGGCCAGATTGATGGCGATGGTGGTAACGCCCACACCGCCTTTCACGCTAAAAACAGGCAGAACCGGCACGTCCACCGCCGGAGCTTTTCCGGGGGTGCGTTGCACCAGTGCATCGATATGCTTGAGTAGCTCTTCCACATTGGCCGGCTTGGTCATGTGATCATCGGCGCCGGCTGCCAGGGCCGCCTCGCGATCTACCGACTGTCCACGCGCTGTGAGGACGATAATGCCGATGTTCTGCGTGCGCCCGTCGGCGCGCAGTTTTTTCACCACCTCGTAACCGCTCATCCCCGGCATCATCACATCGACGAGGGCGATGTCAGGGGGACGGGCAAACGCGGCCTGAAGGCCGTCTTGCCCGTTGGTGCAAGCGATGACTTCATGTTTTCCATGCTTTTCCAGAATGATCTGGAGCATACTTAACATGTCGTAATTGTCATCAATAACCAGGATACGGGCCATATTCTTGTCTCCTTTCTGCGATTCCGTGGGTAAGGTCAGCCGCTTTTCTCGCCGAAGAAGCTGATATGGGCGCGGTTGATCAGCGCAACGCCGCCCTGATAGCTGATTTCAGGGTTAAACGTCGAACGGACCGTCACATCTAGCAGAGTAATGAAAATGCCGGCATCGGCGCTGAGATAGAGGCGGGGGTTGAAGTTCTTGTTGAGCAGATATAAGCTACCGGTGATCTCGAAGAATGGAACGGTGAGAAAAATAGGCATTTGATAGTTTCCCATCCCATACGATTGATCGCGCCGCAGTCCGTCTTTCTTATCGATGGTCAGGACGAAATCCAGATTGGATTTGTCAAACAGCATAAGGGCATAATAGGCGCTGATCCGGGCGGGGTCTATGATAGGGGAAAGGTAAGCCTCCTCCAGCAGGAAATAATTGGTCGTTGGGTCATAAATTTCATCGGCCAGGAGGCGCTTGGTGATGACGTATGTTCCCGACACGCGGTATCCTTGGGCGAAAAACTCAGCGATGACTTTATTGGACCTTTGCATCTTATCCCTCCCTTCAGGTCGATCAGAACCATTGTTAGCTCGTGTCTATACCTCTGGCCGCAGTGCCAACCCATGATGCACCCTCCTCAAAGTCCTGTGCGCCACCTGGCAAGGGTGACTGAATAGTTACATCATTTTAGCTCAAGGTTCTGCAGTTTTCCAGGTGAAGGTGCGGCGCTTGATTGTCTGGCTGATTACTTTGTAGGTGGGATTCCCACTTTCGGTGACTAAACGGACGATGCTGACACGCCATGAGCACGTGCGATCGGCGATGTCCGCCGGTGGAAAGAGATCCTTCGTAACGCGCCAGGCCGTAGAACGTTGGTACACATTGATCGTCGTTTTCCCCTCCGCTGCGGGGACGATGAATTCGAGTTTGTAGTATTCCTTATCTTTGAGAATGCCGACCGAAGCCCATTGCAAAATGACCCCCGCATCTGGCCCGCTGAAGGTTGCGCCGTCGGGCGGATAGAGCATCTCTGGCGCGGCGTAGGTCATAACCGACGCAGGGGTGCCGCCCACAATGGCTTCTGTCTGCACTTCCGGCGTCGGTGTGTATTGAGGAATCGTGAGGACATGATCGGCGTGGATGGTTTCGGAGTTTTCCGGGATGTTATTGGCCCGGCGAATGTCGTCGACCCTCACGCCATATTGTTCGGCGATGGTCGATAAGGTATCTCCTGAGCGCACTGTATGCAAAATATAGGGTGCAAAAGTAGGGGACGGCTCTTCTGGGTTGAGGGTGGGGGGAGGCCCCGGTGTAGGCGTGGGCGGCGGGATGAGCAAACTGTCTCCTTCCACAATATCGTCGGAGACCAACCCGTTGTAGGCTTTGAGTTCTTCAACGGTAATATCGAATTCTGCCGCGATTTCCCCCAGGGTATCATTCGCCTGAACCGTGTAAGTTTGCGGTGGCAGCGGCGTCGGGGTAGGCAGCGGCGTGGGGGTGAGCGTGGGGGTCGCCGTTTGGGTTGGGCTGGGGGTAAGGGTTGGCGCGCGGGTCAGCGTCGGCGTGAACGTAGGCAGTTCCGCCGGCACGACGATGTCCCCTTGGGAGAGTTTCCATCCCAGCATGGCCGATCCAACCAAAATCACCAGGGCGACGACGACCATAATGACGATTTGCAGCACCTGCAAGCGCCGGGGCGAGGTGCGTGACGTGGGTGCTTCGGCTGCGGGTTCCTCTTCCAACGAAGCGCCGCACATGAGACAAGTTTTGGCCCCTTCCGCTACTCGCGCGCCACACACCGGACAATGGCGAGGCGGGTGTTTCGGCAAAGATTCAAGGACGTCTTCTGTTTCCATAGTCTTAAATTTTATGATAACACCGATATACGAAAGAGCAAGGTGTGATTTTGGCCGGGCGTTTGACGCATGGGATACCCGTGCTATAATTAAATTATAAGGCATACCTTATTATTTCCCGGGGAGTGGAGTGTGGAAAAAGTTGGGGCTATACGAGAACGGGTCGAGGATTATCTGGGCGCGATTTATCGCTTGCGGACAACTGCGGCATCGCCTGTCTCGTTGGCGGTGCTCCGGGAGCATTTTGATCTCTCGCCTGTTTCGATCCACGAAATGATTCAAAAGCTGTCACAGCGTGGCTGGATTGAGTATTATCCTTATCGCGGGGTCACGCTGACGGTGCAGGGAGAAGCGGTTGCGCTGGCCCTTTTGCGTCGCCACCGACTGTGGGAGAGGTTTCTGACCGATGTGCTTCAAGTCTCGTGGGCCGAGGCGCATGACATTGCCGGCGCGCTGGAACATGCGGCCCCGGAATCGGTCACCGAGCGCCTGGCGAGTTTCCTGGGCGACCCGGCCTCTTGTCCACACGGCGAGCCGATTCCGCCCTCTGCGAATCCCTACATCGATCACAGCTTGAGCCACGTGCCGGTTGGCGCGGCGGGACGGGTGACACGGATTGCGCCGGAGTCCGCCGCCTTGCTGCGCGCCGTCCAGGACTGGGGCTTGCTGCCCGGCAGCCGTGTGTCCGTTGTTGAGCGGCAGGCGGCAGCGGTCACAGTCCGGGTGGCGGATCATTTGGTAAGCATCCCCCAGGAGGCCGCGAATGCGATTTGGGTTGAGGCATTCTGAGGGGCTATTTCTTCGGTGGAGGTATCGTCATGGTTCCGTTAACCGCTCTGAATCCAGGGCAGGTGGGATTGATTCATCAGTTGCGTGGGGGGCACGAGTTTGTTTCCCGGCTGGCGGCGTTGGGTTTTACCCCCGGCACGCCCGTCGTCGTGACGCGTAACCACGGGTTTGGCCCGTTGATCGTATCGGTGCGTGGGGCGCAGGTAGCGTTAGGCCGTGGAGAGGCAAGCCGTGTCCTGGTTTACGTAGAGGAGGCTGTCGATGCGCTATCCAACAGTCATTGAAACGGCTCCGGCAAGGTTGTCGCCCGTTGCAGCCGCGACCATCACCGTAGCTCTGGCCGGCCAACCGAATGTGGGGAAGTCTACCATTTTTAACGCGCTGACCGGTTTGAATCAGCATGTCGGAAACTGGCCGGGGAAGACGGTCGAACAAAAAACAGGAAGCTGCACCTATCGTGATAGACGCCTGAACTTCGTTGATTTGCCAGGGACGTACAGTCTCACGGCCAACTCGATGGAAGAGCGTATCGCGCGGGATTATATCCTTCATGAGCGACCGGATGGGGTGGTGGCCGTTGTTGATTCTGCCATTCCCGAACGCAGTCTGTATCTTCTCGCCGAGTTGCTGCAACTCCCGACGCCGGTTGTTCTGGTCTTGAACATGATGGATGTAGCGACGCAAGAAGGCGTGCAGGTAGAGCCGCAGGTGTTGCAAGCGGCGTTGGGGATCCCGGTGGTGCCGATGTGCGCGACGAAAAATCAGGGTTTACAGGAGATGTTGGATGCGCTCATCGACCTGGTAGAAGGCAAGTTCCCCTACAACCCCCGCCGTCCGGTCATCCTGCCGGCGCACCAGAGGGTATTGGAGCAGCTCATCACCCTGATCGCCGACCATGTGCCGGCCCCCTATCCGGCGGATTGGGTAGCATTGAAGCTCTTGGAAGGCGATGGCGAGATGGTGCACCTGATGCAGGAGACCTTGCCACGGGCGGTGTGGGAGCAAGTGCACAGCATCCTGTACCAACACGAGGACGCGATACTGGACATTGCCGGAGCGCGCTATGCGTGGATCGCGCGGATGACGCGGGCCGCCGTCGTGCGCCCCAGGGTTGGGCCGATGGGGCTGACGGCGCGTCTGGATCGCGTGCTTACCCATCCTCTGTGGGGGATGGTGGCACTGCTGGGGGTGTTGGCTTGCATCTTTGGGCTGACCTATGCCATTGGCGTGCCGCTTCAAGAGGGATTGGACGGGCTGATCCAACATCTCGTCAGAGCGGTGCACGATGGACTGCATGGCGTGCCGCACTGGCTCGTTGATCTGTTGTCCGATGGTCTGTTGGGTGGGGCGGGTATGGTCATCACGTTTTTGCCCATCCTGGTGATTTTCTTCGCGGCGCTTGGCTTTTTGGAGGATACGGGCTACATGGCCCGCGCGGCCTACAACGCCGACCGTTTTATGCACGCGCTGGGTCTGCACGGTAAGAGCTTTATGCCGTTGTTGTTGGGATTCGGCTGTAACGTCCCGGCGATTTTGGGCACACGCATCATCGAAACGCAGCGCGCGCGTTGGCTGACGATCCTGTTGGCGCCGCTGATTCCATGCACGGCGCGCATGGCGGTGATCGCCGTGCTCGCGCCGGTTTTCTTCGGCGAGGCGGCGGCCTGGGTCGCCTGGGGGTTGGTGGCGGTTAACCTGGGCGTCCTCGCCGTTGTCGGCATCGTTTTCCACCGGTTGGTGCTCAAGGGAGAGCCGGCGATGTTCATTATGGAACTACCCCTCTATCACCTTCCTAACGCGCGCACGATTGGCCTCTATGTCTGGCAGAATGTGGTGGCCTTCTTGCGCAAGGCGGGCACGGTGATCCTGGCAGCCTCGGTGGCGGTGTGGCTGTTATCTTACTTTCCGGCTGACGGTGATGTAACGCAAAGTTACCTGGCGTGGATCGGACGCGCTTTGACCCCGCTGGGTAAGGCGATGGGACTGCCCTGGCCTCTGATGGTGGCTCTGCTGACCAGTTTCGTTGCCAAGGAGAACACCATCGCGACGCTTGGCGTGCTTTACGGTGATTTTGCGACGGTCTTGCCGACGCTGCTCACGCCGTCCGCGGCATTGGGTTTTCTGGTGGTACAAATGCTCTTTATCCCCTGTGTGGCGACGGTCGCCGCCATCCGTCAGGAGACACAATCCTGGCGCTGGACGGCCATCAGCGTGGGGTTGATGCTGACCTTGTCGCTGACCGCCGGTGTGCTCGTGTACCAGGTCGGTGCTCTGTTGTGAGAATTCATCGCGGTGAGAGGAAATGGGGTTGTTTATCAGCGATGAAAATGTAGCATGAGTTGATCCCTTGCGTGATAACTGGCGTTCCAGAATGGAGGCCAAGATGCTCAAGCAGCTTGTGGCGTTGATCGGAGAAGGTAATCTTTCCACCCCCCAAGATCTGGCGGAAGCCTTATCCGTCCCCGCGCCGTTGGTCGCACAGATGATAGAACAGTTGACGCAAGCCGGCTATCTGGTCGAGTCGCAGCCATGGGCGGACAGTTGTAGGGGCTGTGGGTTGGAAAACACTTGCCGTGCACAACCGGCGGGGCGCGTGTGGACGTTGACGGCCAAGGGGAGGGCTGCGGCGGCAGGTTTGTAGGGGTTAAACAAAAAAAGGGGCGCAAGTAGCGCGCCCCTGATTTTTTTCCTCGTGGGTCGATTTAGTACATATCACCCATATCGCCGCCGGCGCCCGGACCAGCAGGTGCAGGGGTCTTCGGCTCGGGGATGTCGGTAATGAGCGCCTCGGTACTGAGTACCATCGCGGCGACGGAAGCCGCGTTGAGCAGGGCGCCCTTGGTCACTTTGGCCGGATCGATGATGCCGGCCTCGAGCATATCCACATACACGTTGTTCATCACATCGTACCCAATGCGAGGGTTGTTTTCCTGGGCTTGCTTGCGACGCGCTTCCGCCAAGACCACGGCGCCGTCCTCGCCGGCATTCTCCGCAATCCTGCGGATGGGCATTTCCAGCGCCTTCTTGAGGATAGAAACACCCGTTTGTTCGTCGGTGTAGTCCATCTTGATGTTGTCCAGGACTTGCATGGCATTCAACAGTGCCACACCACCGCCGGGGACGATGCCTTCTTCGACCGCCGCCCGCGTGGCGCTCAACGCATCCTCAACACGATGCTTCTTTTCCTTCAGTTCGGTCTCGGTGGCAGCGCCTACACGGATGATCGCCACGCCTCCGGACAACTTCGCCAGACGTTCTTGCAGCTTCTCACGGTCGTAATCGGAGGTGGAGTGCTCCATCTCGGCCTTGATTTGCTCAATGCGGCCTTGGATCAGTGCCTCGTCGCCGTGCCCACCGACGATGGTCGTATCGTCCTTGGTGGCAATCACTTTGTCGGCGCGGCCCAGGTCGTCGAGAGTAGCGCTGTCAAGTTTGCGGCCTTCTTCCTCGGTGATGACACGCCCACCGGTAAGGACGGCAATGTCTTGCAACATGGCCTTGCGGCGGTCGCCAAAGCCGGGAGCCTTGATCGCCAAGGCGGTCAGCAGGCCGCGCAGTTTGTTGACCACCAACGTTGCCAGCGCTTCACCGTCGACGTCTTCCGCAATGACCACCAGGTTGCGCACGCCCCGCTGCACCAGTTTCTCCAGGATCGGCACCAGGTCCTGCGCAGCGGAGATTTTCTTGTCGTGGATGAGAATGTACGCATCGTCAATCACGGATTCCATACTGTCGGGATGAGTGATGAAGTAAGCGCTGATGTAACCCCGGTCAAACTGCATCCCTTCCACATATTCGGTCTCGAATTCGAGGCCCTTGGATTCTTCCACCGTAATGACACCATCTTTGCCGACCTTGTCCATAACTTCGGCGATCAACGCACCGATCTCACGATCCTGGGCGGAAATCGCGGCCACGTCGGCGATGTTTTCCTTGGTGTTGACTTCGACGGCGGCATTTTTGATCGATTCGGCGACCTTCTCGGCAGCGGTCAGGATGCCCCGCTTGAGGAGCATCGGATTGGCGCCGGCGGCAACGTTTTTCATGCCTTCTTCGATGAGGACATGCGCCAGCAGAGTAGCCGTCGTGGTGCCGTCACCGGCAATATCGTTGGTTTTCGTGGCGGCTTCTTTCAAAAGCTGCGCACCCATGTTTTCAAATGCGTCTTTCAGCTCGATCTCTTTGGCGACAGTCACACCGTCATGCGTGATGGTGGGGGAACCCCATTTTTTATCCAATGCCACGTTGCGCCCTTTGGGACCGAGGGTGGTCACTACGGCGTTTGCCAAAACGTCCATACCGCGCTTCAGTTCGGCGCGCGCTTCACTTCCAAATTGTAATTGCTTAGCCATTTTTTACTCCTTATCTACGAAGATTTTTTAATCACAGTTAAACTGGAGAAAGATTACTCTTCGATGACACCCAGGATGTCATCCACACGCAGGATCAGCATTTCTTGCCCTTCGCGGGTCTTGAAGGTTGTACCGGCATACTTCGCGTAGATCACCAGGTTGCCTACCTGCGGGCCGACAAGTTTGCCTTCTTTTTCCACCTCGACTGCAGGCCCAACGGCCAAGACTTTGCCCTGCTGCGGCTTCTCTTTAGCCGTGTCAGGAAGCACCAACTTCCCCCCGGCAAAGGTCATTTCGGCCTCTTCCACAGGTTCAACAATGACATGATCATTCAGGGGTCGAATCTTAACGCTCATTATTTACCTCCACTTGATGAATTTGAATTTTTGGTCCTCGTTTTAGCACTCGAAGTGTTGGAGTGCTAAAACATGCACTATCATAACATAGAACGGAGGGTTTGTCAAGCACTCTCGGGGGTGGATTGCTAATTTCTAATGAGATTCTAAGACTTCGTCTATCCAGAAATCCCGCGCTGTTCCTCGATGCGTTTGAGCAGGGTGGGGAGTTCATCCTCAATCAACGAGAACATGTCATGCGCTTCTTGCAAGCGTTCGCGCAGGGCAGGGTCTTCGTCTTTGAGCAATTCCAGGCCGCGCTCGGCAATCTGATGCAGCGAAGCGATCATCCGCAAGTACATGCGCATGAACGTCACCCAGCCGCCGGGCAGAAAGCGGAAGTAGATACGACGCGGCAGCGGTGAAGGGACACGCTCGATCAAGCCCATCTCGCTGAGCAGGCGCGCGTTAGTGCTGATGGAGCTTTTGCTGGCCTGTAACTGCTCGCAAAGATCGTCCATGGATTGTTCCGGCGGGTTCGCAATCAGCAATACGCCCAGGATGCGGCCCGCCATGCGCGGAATGCCCATCTGCTCGAAGTACAAACTGATGTCCTCGATGAAGTGTTTCTGTTCGTAATAACGTGCCGGCATGGTCATGCTCCTTATCTTTAGGACTTACGCAAATTTCCGTTTGTAGTGACGGCTTCAGCCGTTCTTAGCTCCTAAGAGACGCCTGAAGGCGTCACTACAAATCCTCCGCTGCTTGATTCGAGCCAGGCTTGCGTAAGTCCTGTCTTAATAGACATGTTTCCATGTGCCCATCCTCTCTGCCCACTTCCCCCCGGAAAGGGGGATTTTTGTACGGGGTGTGGGGGGCGGCGAAGCCGCCTGCCACACCCCCGCTTTTTTGCCCCCTTCTCCTCCGCCAACGGGGGAGAAGAAGGCTGGGGGATGAGAGAGTCAGAAGTGCCAACTCCTTATACACCCTCCCCAAAGTCCCATTATTTGTGATCTACTGAGGGTGGCTGAATAGCTACCTTGCTTGTATTTGACGTGGATTGGACTGTGTAACACGACGGTGGTGCAGATGGGTGATCCATTTACCTACCTCGACTACGCCCAATAACCCCAGCGCCACACCGGCGATCAGCAGCCAATCTTCCAAATGCAAAGGCACGATGTCCAGCATCTGCCGCAGTGCCGGCACAAAGAAGGGCAGCAAGGCCAACGCCAGCCCGGAGACTACGGCCCATATCAACGGCTTGTTCATCCGCAGGGGGTTCATGTGGAAGATGGAGCGGCGTAAACTGCGATAGGCGAAGATGTAGATCATCGAGTTGATGGCGAAACTGGCAAAGGCAAAACTGCGGCCTTCCAGCGGGTTATTGTGTTGTAAGAAGTAGTGACCGAACAGCGCCAGCCCTACCAGCGCGCTGGCGGTGCTGATGATAGCAATGAGCGTCAGCCCCAATGTGTTCAAGATCGGCTCGGTCAACGGCTTGGGCGGCTCTTCCATAATCCCATCTTCCTTCGGCTCGAAGCCCAGCACGATGTCGGAAGGACCGTCGCAGATCAGGTGGATCCACAGGATTTGCGCCACCAGCAGCGGGGCCGGCCAACCGAGCAGCAGGGCCCCGAAGACCAGCAACACTTCGGCGAAGGAGTTGGAAAGGGTGTAGGCTACGACCTTGCGGATGTTTTCGAAGATGATGCGTCCTTCCTCAATGGCGGCGACGATGGTCTTGAAGTTGTTGTCCAGAAGGATCAAATCGGCCGTCTCTTTAGCGACGTCGGTGGCAGCGCCCACCACCACGCCGATGTTCGCCCGCTTGAGGGCCGGAGCATCGTTGACGCCATCGCCGATCATGGCGGTGATTTCGCCGCGCGTCTGCAGAGCGCGCACGATGCGCAGCTTGTCATGCGGGCGAATGCGGGCGAAAACGGCTACGTCCGGCACGCGTTGCGCCAGTTCTTCGTCGCTGAGTTGATTCAGTTCGTCGCCGTCGAGCACTTGCCCGGGGCCGGTGGTCAGACCGATCATGGCCGCAATCCGTTCGGCGGTCTTGCGATAGTCGCCGGTAATCATCTTGACGCGGATACCGGCCTTGCGTGCGACCTGGATAGCCTCGTGCACCCCCTCGCGGATGGGGTCTTCCATCGCCACCAGGCCCACCCAGATGTAACCGGTGTGATCGCCGAGCAGTCCGCCCGGGCGATAGGCCAGTCCCAGCAGTCGCAAGCCTTCGCCGGCCCACTGCTCTACCTGCGTCAGGATGCGGCGCCGTTCCTGGTCATCCACCGTACACATACCCAACACAATTTCCGGTGCGCCCTTGAGGTAGTGAATTGTTTCCCCGGCGGCGCGATTGGCCGTGACCATGAATTTGGTCTCGCTGCTGAACAGTTCTTCGCCCAACCGCTCCGCGCCGTTGGCCATCTCTTGCGGGTCGCTGCCGAGTTGAACCCGGGCATATTCCCATAGCGCCGCATCCACCGGACCTTCCAAGTCGTTGCAGTACACCATCACTTCCACAGCACGCTGTGCATCGTTGACTTCATGGCGCGTCACCTGCATCCGTCCCTCGGTGAGGGTGCCGGTCTTGTCGGTGCAGATGGTCGTCACCGAACCAAGTGTCTCTACGGCCAGCAGACGCTTCACCAGGCCATTGCGCTTGAGGATTTTGCGCATCCCCAGCACCAGGATGACGGTCACGGCAATGAGCAGGCCTTCGGGCACAGCGGCAATCGCCAGGATGATGGAGACGCGCAGCATTTCGAGGATCGGGCGGCCAGAGATCAGGCCGACGACGAAGATGGCGGCTGTAATCGCCAACACCAGCCGCGTGAGGGTGTGGCTAAAGGCTTCCAGGCGGATCTGGAGCGGCGTTTTGTCCTCGATTTCTTCGTGCAAACTGGTGGCGATGCGCCCTAGCTCGGTGTGCGCGCCGGTCGTCGTCACGCGCATCAGTCCTCGCCCGGTGAGGACGGTGGTGCCCATGAAGACCTGGTTCTGGCCGGTCTCGGTGGTTTTGATCACCGGTTCGCTTTCGCCGGTGAGGATGGCTTCTTCGACGGTCAGCTTGAGCGCCTCGAGAATTTCACCGTCGCCGGGGATGCGCTCGCCGGCGTTGAGCAGGACGATGTCGTCGGGGACTAGCTCGCGGACTTCGATCTCCTGGCGCACTCCAGCGCGGATGACGGTGGTCGTAGGCTTGAGCAGGCCCCTGAGGGCGGTGTAAGTGCGCTGCGCCTGGTACTCTTGAACAAAGCCCAGGACCGCGTCCAGGATGACGACTGCCATGATGATGACAAAATCGCCGTATTCGCCCACGGCCAATGAGATCGTGGCGGCCACGAGGATGATGTAGACCAGCGGATTTTTGAACTGATTGAAGAAAATCCCCCAGGCCGACGTTTTTTTGGCCGAAGGGAGAGCATTTTCGCCGTACTCGCGGCGTCGCTCCTCGACTTCTGCAGGGGTGAGGCCCTGGAATGTAGAGGTTATTGACATGGTTATCTCCTTGTGGTAGGGCGAATGAGCCATTCGCCCTACCTTATAGTGTACTTTGGGTGTTACCCGCCCTGACTGTATTTTCTGAGGTGGTCACAGTATAGCACGTTCTCAACATTCTGTCAATGCCGAATGTTGAGAACGAGATAACGCTATGGGGATGGCGTTGCAAAGGTGACGGGAGACGAGACGGTGTTGTTTATATCCACCCTTCGTGGTAGCCGGTCTCGTACAGCGCCACGATGTTTTCCGGCGGGCTGATGGCCTGGATATTGTGGCACGGGGCAAGGATGTAGCCGCCGCCCGCTCCCAGGATGGCGAGGTTCTGGACGACTTCTTTCTGCACATCTTCGACACTGCCGAAGGCCAACGTCTGCTGGTTATCCATTCCGCCGTGGAAGATAATCTGCGCGCCGAAGTCATGCTTCAGTCCCGCCCGCTCCATCCCGTGGCACCGCCATTGGATGGGATTGAGCACGTCCATCCCGATGGCGATCAGGTCGGGGATCACCGGGCGGATGGCACCGTCACTGTGGGTGAAGACGGCGGCGCCGCCTTCATGGACCAGGTCCATGATGCGCTTCATGCGCGGCAGTAGAAATTCGTGGATGTGGCGTTTGGAGAAGAGCAGTCGCTCCTGCGATCCCATGTCTTCAGCAACGTAGGAGAACGTCACCTGCCCAGGTATTTGTTCGTAGATGCGCCGGGTGTTCTCGTAAGCGAAGTCGAAGAGCTTATCCAGACAGTAATGCACCATCTCCGGGTTGAGCACCAGGTCCATGTAGGCCTGTTCCAATCCGCGCAAGTAGGTGTACTGCAAGAAGGGCTCCGACCCGCCGCCGCGCACCGGGCGATGCTCGTTGCCGGCCAGTTGTGCCGGGATGACCGAATAGTCGAACCAGTCTGCCGTGGGCCAGGTATATTGATCCTCGATCTCATCGGCGGAGGTGTACGGCGCCAGCGGATGGTACACGATCTCGCTGTAGGCGCCGGCGCCATAATCGACATCCTCATGGCAGCAGCCGTACATATCGACGCCCGGCTCCAGCGGTGGTCCGGCGTAGTGCGGTCCGACATCCAGCGGGTGATCAATGTGCAGCCGGGCGAACATATCGTCCTCGCCGGCGCAACCCAGATAGCCCATGATCTTCTCTGTGGCCTCCGGCGTGCCCCAGTAATCCAGTGGCACGCGATCCGGTTTCTCGCGCCGAAGCACAGCGAGCCAACGTTCTTTGGATGTCATGGTTTCTTTCATACTGATGATTTTCCTTTACCCGACATTATAGCAGCATCCTTTGCTGTTAAAAGTTTGTCCTTTTGCTCTCTTGCGTTATACTGAGCGACGACGATGAGAAAAAGATCAGGTCTCTTCTACGGATGGATGGTGTTGGGACTGTTGTGTGGCTGCGGCGCCCCGCTCGCGCAGGCTGACCCGATGACAGCGGTGCCCTTCACGCCGACGTTCACCGCATCGCCCACGCCGACCCTCTCCCCTTCGCCCACGCCGGCGCCAACAGCGACATCCACGCCCACCCCGATCCCCACCATCTCAATCCCGTTGCTCACGCGCACATTGACACCGACCGTGGCGCCGACGGTGGCATCCACCCCCGTGCCGGCGGGGGAACTGCCGGAGCGGGTGATCCCTCAACCGTTCGGAGTGAATATCCACTTCACGCATGCACTCCCCGTTGAGTTGAATCTGCTGGCGGCGGGCGGCTTCCGTTGGGTACGGATGGACCTGTTTTGGCACCTTGTCGAACGTGAGGCGGGCCGGTATGACTTCGCGGAATACGATGCGCTGGTGACGGCGATGACGCGCCGCGGCATTCGCATCCTGTTTATCCTGGACTACGGCAATCTGCTCTATGACCACGGCTTCCCGCCGTACTCGTCCGAAGCGCGCGCCGCCTTTGCGCGGTTTGCGGCGGCGGCGGCGCGGCGTTATCGGGGCCAAGGCATGGTGTGGGAAATCTGGAATGAGCCTAACCTGAGTCGCTTTTGGCCGCCGGAGGCCGACGTCGAACGTTATGGCGCGCTGCTGCTGGAGACCGCCGCTGCGATCCGGCGGGCCGACCCCACTGCCCTCATCGTTGCACCGGCAACGTCCGGCTACGATTGGCCTTTTTGGACGGCGTTGGGCGAGATGGGCGTATTCACCAAACTGGACGCCGTCACCGTTCATTCTTACGGCCTGGAGACGCCGGAAGAGGTCGGACCGCTCTACGTGCAGTTGACGGCGTTCTTGCATCGCTACAGCCCGGCGTGGAAACTGCCGGTGCTCTCCGGCGAATGGGGCTATACGACGGTGGAACGCGGCATCAGCGAGGGACAGCAGGCGCAATATCTGGCGCGCCAGTGGCTCATCAACCTGGCCTACGATGTCAATCTGAGTATCTGGTACGACTGGCGCGACGACGGTGTTGATCATACCGAGATCGAGCAGAATTTCGGCACGGTGCATAACGACCTGACGCTCAAACCGGCCTATCGCGCCGCCCACACGCTGTTGACGACGTTGGATGGCTATCGTTTCATGCGGCGCATCCCTCTGGAAAGGCCTGACGATTACCTGCTGCTCTTCCAGCAAGAAGCCGAAGTGACGATGGCACTGTGGACGACCGGAGAGCCGCACACGCTCATTCTGCCGCTGTCGGTAGATGATGTGACAACCGTGGCGATGACGGGCGAGATCGGTGTGACCCCCAGCCAGGGCGGGGGGCTGGCGGTGGATATAGACGCATCGCCGCGCTATCTCCTGTTCCGCGCCGACCAGGCGGCCTCTTCCCTGGGTGGATGGCGGCCCTACGAATCGCTCCAGCTCGTGCAGTCGGGCGGCGAGAGCAGTGTGCGTGTCATCTTCGACAGTGCGCCCGTATCGGTATTTGGGGAAATGCAGGTGCGGGTGCAGGGCGAGGTGCGAGGTTCGCTGTCGGTCGTTACCCACCCGATGGAAGAACAACAGGTGCACGTGCCCGTTGATCTGAGCGGCTTGAAAGGTAACGTGCCGGCGGAGATCGTCTTTATCCCGCCGGATGGGGCGATGCTGCCGCTGCAATCGGCGGCGATATGGCTGCTCATCGGAGAACCCACGTCATGAGCTTCAGCCGTGGTTTTCGCCTCGGCTGAACCCACTAAGGGTCTGTAAAGGAACAATTTCTCGCTCGGCCCGGTCTCTGACCGTGCCCGCCCCAAGGAGACGAAAGTTGAGCCATGGAGCTTCAACCCTCGGTTGATTGCGTCAGCGATGGTGAAACCACATCACAACCAACATTTTAGAATGAGAATTGGACGGCTCGCTCTGGCGCTGCTGCTATGCCTGTGCTCGACGCAGAGCACACGGATCAGCGCGGAAGCGCCGCCGGATTTCGAGATACTGGCCGGGAGTATGGGGCGCGCTGAAGCATGGTACTGGCTCAACGGATACACGCTGTCACCGCCAGAGGCGGCGGAAGTGCCCCTGAGCTTGCCTTCGCCCTCCCTCGCTATGCACACCATCATCACGGCGGTGGTGACGCCGACGGTCTACCTGCCGCTGGTGGTCAACCATTTTCCGGTGATGGTAGAGCGCCGCGCCATCTGGATCACGCGCTTCGATTGGACCGCACTGGGCGCAGCCCCGCCGCCGGAGAAGATTGACGCTATGGTTGCCAACATCGCCGGGGCCGGCTTCAACACCATTTTCTTCCAGGTGCGGGGAGCCGGGGACGCCTATTACACACCGGGCCTGGAGCCGTGGGCTGCGCGGCTCTCTTCGGGCACGGTGACGGAGACATTGGGTGTCGATCCGGGCTGGGATCCGCTGGCGCGGATGCTCGACAGGGCGCATGCGGCGGGCATCGAAGTTCACGCTTACATCAATGTGTATCCCGCATGGCTCCCGTCGCCAAGTGCGGCCTACGGTCCCCTCGCGCCCCCGGCGACGACGCCGCCACAGATGTTCGACCGCTTCACCTATGGTCCGGCGAACCCTGAGCACCCCGGCGAGTACAGTCTGGGATGGAATTGGCGACATCACGACACGACGGGCGCGCCAATGCTGTTGAGTTGGGGAACCTACCTGTGGGCCAGCCCTGGTGTCGATCAGGTGCAGGCATACGTCGCCGCCATCGCCCGTGACCTTGTAGCGCGCTACCCGCTGGATGGCGTCCACCTGGACCTGGTGCGTTACGCCGGACCGGCGTATTCCTACGATCCGTTCAGCAACGCGGCGGCAGGCGATGTACGTACCCCGGCCCGCGACCAGTGGCAGCGTGACCGCGTGACGGCGCTCGTGCGGCAAATCTTCACCGAGACCCACACGCTGCGCCCGGATGCGTGGGTGTCGGCAGCAGTGTGGCCCTACTACAAAAACAACCTGGGATTACAAACGAGTTCCGGCTACGACGATTACTTCCAGGACTCCAAAGGTTGGCTGGCGGCAGGGGCCATCGATGCGATTGTACCGATGTTATATGGAAGCGGCAGCAGCATCCCCGACGATTTCGCCCACTGGCGTCTCCTGGCGGAGGATTTTATGGCGGCCGGCGCCCAGGGTGATGTCTGCCTGGGCATCGGCGGGTACTACGATGATTTCACGGCTATTGCCCGGCGGATCGACATGGCGCGAGAATTGGGCGCGCCGGGACACGCGCTCTTTTCCTACGGTGCGCTCGACAGTCACGGCTACTGGGATGAGCTGGCACGGGGGCCGTACCGCGTTCCGGCAGTGGTTTCATCGCGCTAGCACTGCTTATGTGTGGTTGTGGATCGGCGCCCACAAGTGAACGAGCTTGCCGGGGGTGTCTTCGGTCAGCTCTGCCCACGAGTCGATGGGCAACGTCACTTGTGCGACGGCGGCGGTAGGTAGACTTTCCATAGCGCCGGTGAGACTCTCCAGCAGCATTTCAAGATCGGGGTTGTGTCCGACCACCATCACGCACTCGTCATCATCGTCCAATTGGCGCAGGACCTCTACAAAGTCACACGGAGCGGCGGCATAGAATTTGCCGGTGGCGATAATTTTTTCTTCGTGATGACAGGCTTCGGCGGCCAGTTCTGCCGTCTTCAACGCCCGTTTGGCCGTCGAACTGAGGATGCGCTGGGGTGTCAGGTCGTTTTTAAGGATGCGCTCGCCTATTTGCACGGCGTCGTATTCACCGCTCTTCTTGAGCGGGCGGTCGTGATCGGCCAACTCTTCGTCTTTCCAGCTTGACTTGGCGTGTCGCATAATGAGTAAGGTTTTCATTCTTCTCCCTGGTGTCCTTCGCCTGAATAGGTTATAATCATACGTAACTACTCCCTTAGCCTGGCAAAGGTTGCAAAATAAGTCACTATTGACAAACAAGCCCGCAAGCGGGTAAGCCGCCCTCCACAAATTTTAGCCGGCAGCCGCTTGAGCGAGTGGAGAGGACGGCCTGGCTTAAACCACAAAACAGGAGGTTGTGATGTTCATTGTCCATGTCTTTGTCCACGTCAAACCGGATGGTGTGGAGGCGTTCCAGGCGGCATCGGTGGAGAACGCGCAGCACAGCATTCAGGAGCCGGGCATCGCCCGTTTTGATGTCCTTCAACAGCAGGATGATCCGACACGCTTCGTTCTCGTCGAGGTGTACCGCGACGCAGCGGCCTCCGCCGCGCACAAAGAGACGGCCCATTACCAGAAATGGCGTGACGCCGTCGCCGAGATGATGGCGGCACCCCGCAGCAGCATCAAGTATACGAATGTGTTTCCTGATGATGGAGGATGGTAAAGATGCGTTTTGAATTTGCCACGGCATCCCGCATCGTATTTGGCGCCGGCGCGTTGAGGGAAGCCGGCAGTTTGGCGGTGACACTGGGCCGTCGCGCCTTTGTCGTCACCGGGCGCGAAGGCCAGCGGGCGGCTCCCCTGCTGGACGGACTGAAGGCCGTCGGTGTGGAGGCCGCGACTTTCGCGGTGACGGGCGAGCCGACGACCGACCTCGTCCGCGAGGGCACCGCGCAGGCGCGTGCGGCAGACTGTGACCTGGTCATCGGCCTTGGCGGCGGCAGTGTGATCGACGCCGCCAAGGCCGTCGCCGTCTTGCTCACCAACGGCGGCGATCCTCTCGATTACCTGGAAGTCATCGGGCGTGGGCTGGCGATTCGACAACCTGCCATGCCCTGCATCGCCATTCCGACGACGGCCGGCACCGGCGCGGAAGTGACCGCCAATGCCGTGTTGATCGCGCCGGAGCATCGGCAAAAAGTGAGCCTGCGCAGCCCGCTGATGATCCCGCGCGTGGCCGTGGTGGATCCTGAATTGACCTATTCGATGCCCCCGGCGCTCACGGCCAGTACCGGCCTGGATGCCTTGACGCAGGTGCTGGAGCCTTACGTCTCGCCTATGGCCAATCCGTTCACCGACGCATTCTGCCGCGAGGGATTGATGCGTGCCGCACAGTCGCTGTACCGGGCGTGGGAGAACGGGACAGATGGCGAAGCCCGCGAGGATATGGCGCTGGTCAGCCTTTGCGGCGGCCTGGCGCTGGCGAACGCCAAACTCGGCGCCGTCCACGGTCTGGCGGGGGTGTTGGGCGGGATGTTCGATGCGCCGCACGGCGCGTTGTGCGGGAGGTTGTTGCCTTACGTGATGGAGGCCAATGTACGCGCCTTGCAAGCCCGTGAGCCGCATCATCCTGCCCTGGAACGTTATGACGACATGGCCGCGATCCTTAACGGCGAGTGGGAGGCCACGGCAGAGGATGGCATTGCCTGGGTGCAAGAACTGTGCGCCGCGCTCAAGGTTCCCGGCTTGGCAACCTATAACGTCACCACGGCATCTTTCCCGACCATCATCGAGAAAGCGGCGCAGTCCAGCAGTATGAAAGGTAACCCTATTCCTTTGACCCCGGCGGAGTTGCGTGGTATTCTGAGTCGCGCGTTATAATGTGCCCGCTTCAGGCCAGGAGTTGTCCATCCTGAAGCCTCAGGATAATGTCCACATATTCATCCACCAGGCTATCGTGCGACGCCATGAGCACGGTCACGTTTTCTTCGCGCACGATGCGTCCAAAAAGCCCCAGGATTTCGCGCGCCGTTTCGCTGTCCAACTCGCCGGTCGGCTCATCGGCCAGAATCAACGCCGGGCTGTTGGCCAGGGCGCGGGCGATGGCGACACGCTGCTGTTGTCCGCCCGACAACTCATAGGGGCGATGGTCGCTCCACTTGGTGAGGCCGACCAGGTCCAGGCAGTAGGCTGTGCGGCTATGGCGTTCGTGCCCGCCGATGCCCTTGATGCGCAGCATCAACTCGACGTTCTCATAAGCAGAAAGGGTCGGCAGCAAACCGAAGGATTGAAAGACGAAGCCCAGTTGTTCCCGTCGCCAGCGCGTGAGTTGCTGATCGTTCATCTTGGTGAGGTCATTCCCCAGCACATGGACCTCCCCGGATGTCGGCTGATCCAGTCCGCTCAAGCAGTTGAGCAGGGTGGTCTTGCCACTACCCGAGCGTCCCTTCAGGGCCACAAAATGCCCCGGTTCGATATTGAGCGTCAAACCACGTAGGGCGGGCACTTCGATAGCGCCGACTTTGTAGACACGCCACAAATTGTCCGTGCAGATGGCGTAGGTGTAATCCTGTTTTGTCTGCGTCTGCATGTCCGTCGTCATGAGTTTTTCACCTCGTGCTTTTTGAATTCGCCGCGAACCCACCGATTCAGCATGCCGCGCAGTCCGCGCATCTTCTTGGCCTCGACCAGCCCCGAAGCCAGAGCCTCGGCGTCTTGAACATGGTCGATGTTGTCCGTCGGTAAAATAAGGATGCCCTCCTCGGTCAACTCCAGCCGCGCGCGCCCCTTGATGCCAAAACGCTCCAGGAATTCCTTGGGGATTTGCAGGCGTCCGGCGGAGTCCAAGACGGTCAGTTCTTCGAAGATTTCCTCCGCGCCTTCGTGGGGGTGTGCACCCAGGGGGTGATCGCCGGTTTTGGCACGGACGGTTTCCGTTGCCAGCTTCCCGTCACGGATGGCGACGACGCGATTCACGTGGCGCGCAATCGTCGGATCATGGCTGACGATGAGCGTGGTCAATCCCAACTCGCGGTTGAGCTTTTGGAACATCTGGTAGATGGTCAACGCGGTCGCGGAGTCCAACTCGCCGGTCGGCTCGTCGGCCAGCAGAAGGCGGGGACGGTTCGCCAGGGCCACGGCGATGGCGATCCGCTGCTGCTCGCCGCCGGACAATTCCGAAAGGCGGTGTTTCTGGCGATCCGACAGCTCGACCATCTCAAGCAGTTCCTCAGCACGCTTCTGCGCGGTCCGGCCGGCCAATCCGGCCAGAGTCATCGGCAGTTTGATGTTTTCCAGCGCGTTGAGATAGGGGATCAGGTTACGCGCCCCTTGCTGCCAGACGAAGCCGACGCGCGCACGGCGATACTGGTTGAGCTCCGCGTCCGATAGCTTGAGCAAGTCCAGCCCATCGACCCACGCCCGCCCGGCGGAAGGACGATCCAGGCCGCCGAGGACGTTCATCAAGGTGGATTTACCGCTTCCGCTCGCGCCGACGATGCCGAGCAACTCGCCGGGAGCGACCACGAGATCCAACCCTTGCAGTGCGACAACTTCCAGCTCTGCGACTTTGTAGATTTTTACCAGGTTGTCACAAATAACAAATGCTTCTTGCGCCATCTTATGCAGTTTCTCCTAACTTGATTGCCTGGAAGATCTTCATGCGCCGTAGCATCATCACCAGCGCGACCAATGCCACCACAAACAGTATACCAAACAATACATAAATGCGAAATATGGCCGGCCAGGCGATGTCTACGGTGTACGGCGGAAGGCGAGATGCCTCATCCACGCCGATTTGCAGGAAAGGAATGAAGAATTGGCTGATGAAAGCGCCCAGTCCCGTTCCGAGTACACCGCCCGTCAAAATCAGAAACGCCAGTTCCCATCCCAGGAAAGCGGTCATCTGGGTGGACGAGAGGCCGACGGCGCGCAGGACGCCAAATTCGATGAATCGGCGGCGGAACGAGAACAGGGCGTAGAGCAAAAAGCCTAAAACTGTGAGTCCCGCTGCCGCACTGAATCCGACCGAGAGCAGTCCAAACAATCCCTGACGCTCCGGGAGCTGCTGTTCGGCGCGGATTTGGGGCAGTGCGGCTGTCCAATCCAGCTTATGCCCGCTCAAGGAATAGTTTCCCAAGTCTGCGTAGTCGGCGTCGGGTACTGTGTCGAGCCATACGCTGTAGGGAAACTGCCCGCCGGCATTCTCGAACAGGTAGTCCAGGTTGCCGACGAAGAGCGGGCCTGTGGAAGGGTACCACGTGGGGAAGAGGTTGAAGGTGCCAACGATCTTGAAATCGATCTCGTTGTTTTGTCCATACGTTGTCACCACCAGGCGGATATTGTCGCCGATGAGCAGTGATTGTTCCTGCAGAAAATCTTGGGGGACGAGGACCCCCTGAGGATTCATTGCCAGGGCGTTCATCAATCCGCCCAGGCTTTCCGTGGCAAAATCGCGGCGCCAGAAGGCGATCTGGGCGAACTCGGTGCGGTCGATGCCCATGAAGACGCCGGCCGGCGTGGCGTTGCCTATCCGCATATAAGCCGGGAACTGTCCCACGCGGGTTGCTCTTTCCACCCCCGCTGCATTCAGGTAATCCGTGAGCGGCCGAAAGAGCCAGCGTGGGCCGGTGTTCTCTTCTGACGGCTCTTCTTCCGCGGTTAACAGCCCAGAAGACGATTGAGTCGACATCGTGAGGACGGTGCTGTCTGTACCTTCCCCCATGTCCATAAATTGCATATCTGCGCCGACCGCGTAATACATTTGATCATAGAGATGGTGATCAAGGGTGGAGGCCAGGGAGGCGGTAAACGCCGACAGGCTGAGCGTGAGCACGAGTAGAATGAGCGGCGTGGTGTAAAAGCCCGGCGTGCGGGCGAGATGGCGACTGCCCATCACCAACCCTACGGCTTTCGTGCGCCCGGCGATCCAGGCGATGAGCGACATCGCCAGGGGTATCAAGCGCAAAAAGAAGAGGGTAAGGGCGAAAATGCCCAGGGCCGGCACGAGAAAGAGCAAGGGGTTTTGATAGGGTGTCGCGCCGAAGGTATCTTCGAGCGCTACAAGACTGCCCTGTTGGCGGAGCAGGTAGGCGCCGTAGGCCGCGACTATGAGCAACAGTCCATCGAGCCATGCCCGTTGCCACCAGGGTTTGCGCAGGGTTCGCGCGATCTCGCGTTTGTAGGAAACCACAGTATACTGTGCCGCGCCGAAGGTGGGCAGCACTTGCGCGGCAACCCCCAGCGCTACACCGATAAGGCCGAAATTCAGTGCTGTCGGCGTTAAACTAATCGGCAGTGGCGTGCGCTGGGCGCTGAAGTCGAGAAAACTGCGTGTTTGCCCGATCAAAGTGGCGATCGTCATCCCGATAGGGATGCTGAGGGCCAGGGCGACCAGGCCAAGCAGCAGACTCTCCAGGGTGGCGATTCCCACCATCTGCAGCACTCCTGCTCCTCGACTTCGCAGCACGGCGACTTCGTTACGGCGTTGCTCGACGGCCAGTCCGCTGGTCAGGGTGATAAACGCCAACAGTAATGCCAGGATGGGGATGCTGAACGCATACAGAAGAAGGGTGAGGAAATTGGCCGAGTTTTGGTAGTTGATGAGGGCTTCGAGCGGCGATCGGGCGAGTTTGATGTTCGGCAGTAGTCCCGTCGCGCGCTGCTGTACCACGATGCCATTACGGATGAGCGTCATGGCGTCGTTGTGATCGATGTCCCTTGTCTCTGCCACGATGGACCACATGCCGGTGTAGATTTCGCCCGTCAGTTGACTGCTGAGGCGTCGGCTGAAGGTCTCTTCCGGCACGATCAGCCGCTCTGCAAAGTTCACCGGTTTGATGAACCAGAACGATTCTTGGGGATCGGTGGCTTGCCAAATTCCGCTAATGTGGAGGGGAAATTGTACATCGTGGATCAACCCTTCTGCGCCGCGCACTTGAAGGTAGGCAATGTAAGTTTCGTCGACCTGCAGACCCAGTCTGGTAGCCAGCTCCTCGTAGATCAACACCTCAATCGGCTCACTCTGTGCCGTGGAAGCCACATTGGGGAAGCGGCCTTCCAACAGCGTGATGTGGTTTGCGAGGTCGCTGATGGTGGCAAAGCTGGCCCATAGCAGTGGCACCTTGTTGTCTCTAAAAAGGGAAGTGGCGTTCGCATAGATGCCAAACGGCTCGGTCGTGAAGTAGCTCGCCGCGAATTTGGGCGTGATCCCCAACTCCGCACCGGCCCCGGTGGTAAGGTACGTATGCACCGGCTGTATCTCTTCCCATTCTAGCGCGCCATGGAGGCTGCCATCGTAGCGGAAGAGATAAGTCAAGGGTGGGACGTTCGGCGTGTCACCCGCCGCGCCGGCGATATTCTCCAGGAAAACGCGCCGATAGACGGCATCCGCGTACATCGGGATGCTCATCATCAACGCAATGGCAATCACCAGTCCCAGGGTGGTAGCCAAAACGAGTCCGGGCTGGGAGATGATGCGTTTGATGACGATGATGAAAATCGCCCGCGCACGTCGTAGAATGCGCATAGCACCTGCCTATGGAGCGATGACGATCTGACCCTCGCTCAAGCCGCTGAGAATTTCGTAGCGTTCGTCGGAGCGGATGCCTACCGTCACATCCATACGCCGTTGCCCGCTGCCCTCCTGGATGACCACAAAAGTGCGTCCCTCGAACGTGCGTACCGCCTGGGGAGGCAACCACAGCGTATCGGCGGCGCGTTCCAGTTCCACGGTGATGCGGACACGGTCTCCTAACACCATGCCTAGCTCATGGATGTCCTTCTCCAACGTGATGCGGGTGGATGTGTCTTCATCCTGGACGCCCTCGATCTTGCCGCCGGTCCCGTAGGGATAGGGCAGACGACGGATGACGCCGGGGATTAGCTCGCCGGGGCGGTTGACGATTTCTGCAGTGAGGGTCATGCCCTCGGTCAGTTCGCTCAACTCGGTGTCGGCCAAATCCGCCGTAATTTCGAGTTCGGAAGGATCGGCAATACTCATGACGGGTTTGTAGCCCTGAATCTGGCTGCCGTCGATAATGCTGGATGACATGATGACGCCATTAAAGGGGGCGATGATGCGCGCATCGTTCAGTTGGTCGCGCAGTCGCTGCAAGCTCAGGATGGTCCGGGTCACATCGACGCCGGCCTCAATTTCGGCCTGACGCATCCGCGCCAGATCCAGGTCTTGCTGGGCTAACTCGATGTCGTAACTCAGGCGCTCGCGCGCTCGCACCGCATCGTCGTACTGCGCCTGGGCCATTTCGAGGCTCCACTGCGCATTGCGCACGCCTTCGGCGTACCGTCGGCGGTTCTCTTCCGTCTCCCACGTGCGATCCAGGGCTTCCTGGTATTCGATTTGCGCCTCGTTCAACCGTTCCTGCGCCTGTTGCAGGCCAATGCGGGCGCTGATCAAGGACGAATTCGACACACTCGCCTGGAGTTTCGCCAAAGCCAGTTCCCTGGCGCGTACTTCGGCTAGCCCCTCGGCGACCCGGCGATCGTTGCTCATTTGCACGGCGGTCAATTCAGCTTCCGCCTGGGTAATTTGATTTTTGAGGTCCGTGACTTCCAACTCGGCCAGCAAGTCGCCCTCTTTGACCTCGTCATTGCGCCGCACATAGACGGCATCGACGTAGCCATTGCTGCGGAAGAACAGGTCCTCCTCGCGCACGGGGGCCACACGTCCGGAAAATTGCAACTGGCGGATAACTTCCCCCCGTTGAACCTGGTAAGTAGGGTTCGTCGGCACGATGGAGGTGGGGATAGGGGTAGGGGTCGGCCCTTCATCACTATTGGGGGAAGAAGCGGAAGGGCCAGATGAGCAGCCCAGCGGCAGCACTATAAGCCCCAGCAAGACTAACACAACAAATAGCGATGGCAACCTTCGTCGATTCATAGACTTCATGCTCCTTGTATAAGATAATCCGGTCATTAGACCTGTTCGGTTTGTTCCTTACGGACTGTCCTCGCGTGTAAAATAATGAGGGCTTCCGCCGCCTGATACGTTACCATACCACTTTTAAGCGAAAGTACAAGTTTTGTAACCATTCAGCTACCCTTGCCAGGTTGCAAACGGGACTTTACTTCGGCCATAGGTGCTGCCCCGTTTCTTGACTAATTGGCCGCCCCCATCAGGGTCATGCTCTTGCGTCTCTCGCGGACCAGTTCCCATTGCGGCTCGGTTTTTTGCTGCACTTCGTTAAGATAGCGATAGAGACCATCGCGGGCCATCAGTTCCTCGTGCGTGCCCATTTCCTTGATGCCGGCCTCTTCGAGCACGACGATCATGTCGGCGTTGCGGATGGTGGACAGACGGTGGGCAATGATGATGGTGGTGCGCCCGACCATCAGACGCTCCAGCGCTTGCTGGATCAGCATCTCGGTCTCGGTATCCACCGAGGACGTGGCTTCATCCAGAATGAGGATGGGCGCATCCTTGAGTACCGCGCGGGCAATGGCGAGCCGCTGCTTTTGTCCACCGGAGAGCTTGACGCCGCGCTCGCCGATCAGGGTGTCGTAGCCGTCGGGCAGGCGGACGAGGAACTCGTGGGCATTGGCGATTTTCGCCGCTTCGATGACCTCTTCTTCGGTGGCCTCGGGGCGACCGAAGAGGATGTTCTCGCGCGCCGTGCCGTGAAACAGAAACACGTCTTGCAGGACGATGCTGATCTGTTCGCGCAAGCTCTTCAGCGACAGGTCGCGGATGTCGTAACCGTCGAGAGTAATGCGGCCTTCCACCACGTCGTAGAAGCGCGGAATGAGGCTGACGAGCGTGGTTTTGCCAACGCCGGTCGGGCCGACCAGTGCCACCACGCTGTTGGCGGGGATGTCCAGGTTGATGTTGGAGATCACGATGTCGCCCTTCACGTAGTAGAAGCTGACATTCTCGAAGCTGATGGCTCCCCGCGCTTTGCCGGGCAGCGTGATGGCGTCGGCTTTGTCGTAGACTTCAGGCGTCTCTTGCAGCAGTTCGGAGACGCGCTCGGCGCCGGCCATCGCGTGCTGGATGTTTTCCCACGCGCCGCTCAATGCCCGGATCGGCTGATAGAACATATCCAGATACAAGAAAAAGGCCACCAGGTCTTCAAGGGGCAACACCTGTTGCAGCGCCAGTTTGCCGCCGAAGTAGATCAGCCCGATTGTGCCCAACGAAGAGGAGAACTCGACAAACGGCTGGAAAGTCGCCATCAGCCGTAGCGCATGCAGGACAGAGTCACGGTAGTGGCTGATGTGTACGCCGATGCGCCTGGCCTCCATCTCTTCACGGGTGAAGGCCTTGATTTCACGGATGCCGGAGAGGTTGTCATTGAGGGTCGCGTTGAGTTCGCCGAGTTCCTGTTGCCGGCGGCGAAAAGCGGGGCGCACGTATTTGGTGAACCCGCGCGCAGCGAAGATGATGAGCGGGACGGGGAGCAGGCTCAGCAACATCAACTGGACGTTCAGGTTGACCAGAACTATGCTCACGCCGATGAGCATCAACACATTGACCAGGGTGTCGGGGATGGCGTGAGCGATAAGGGTCTCGAACATGTCGGAGTCGTTGATCATACGCGACATCAAATCGCCGGTCTGCTTGTCCTCGTAGAAGCGCAGGGAAAGCCGTTGCAGGTGATCGTAGATTTCGCGGCGCGCGTCGGCCACCACGCCCCAACCTGCCACGTGAGACATATAGCTGCGCAGGAATTGCAGCCCCGCTCGCACGATGTAGACGATCAGCGCCAGGATCGCCAGGCGACGCACCGTCTCTAATCCTGACGTCAAATTGCCCGGCGTGTTGACGGCGGCGACCATCTGCTTGATGATCCACGGCGCCAACAATTGCACCCCCACCAGCGCCAGCATGCTGAAAATGGTCAGCACCAGCGGCTTGACATAATTTCGTGTATAACCAAAAACAAACTTTAACGTTTTCATGTCGCCTCAGATTGAAAATTAAGATTCAGTTCGTAACCCAATCCACTACTAACAATCCCGGTACGCAGGAAAACTCCTGCAGATGATCGGTAAACTTTACTAAACGATTACCAATCGGCAATAACCAGCGGGAGCAAAAACTGCGCCAGAGCCGCGCTATTTTGCTCCGGCGGAGTTTTTCCAATCCGGCGCGCCACAAGCTAGAAGTCCATAAATTGGCGTTCATATAAGCTGCGATATAAACCGCCGGCCGCGAGAAGCTCTTCGTGCGTGCCACGCTCGACGATACGCCCCTCATCCAGCACGCAGATCAGGTCGGCGTGACGAATGGTGCTGAGGCGGTGGGCGATGACAATGGCGGTGCGCCCGGCGAGCAAGCGATCCAGCGCGTCCTGAATCAATCCTTCCGTGACGGTATCCACGCTGGACGTGGCTTCATCCATAATCAGGATGCGTGGATTAGCCAGCACCGCGCGGGCAATGCAGATGAGTTGTCGCTGCCCTAATGAGAGGTTGACGCCGCCTTCCTGGATGGCGGTGGCATAGCCGTCGGGCAGTCGGCTGATGAAGTCGTGCGCGTTGGCCATCCGCGCGGCGTCTTCCACCGCGCTATCGGGGGCGTCAGGCCGCCCAAAGCGGATGTTGTCCGCAATTGTTCCAGAAAAGAGAAACGGATCCTGCGGCACGATGCCCATCTGTCGACGCAACGAGCGCTGCGCCACGTCGCGCACATCGATGCCGTCGATCAGCACGGCGCCGTCGGTGACGTCGTAGAAACGGGCGATCAGGTTGGAGATGGAGGTTTTTCCCGCGCCCGTCGGCCCGACGAGGGCGACCGTCTGCCCGGGTTCAATCGTCAGGTTGATGTGGTGCAGTACCGGGCCATCCACGCGGTAGGCAAAGTCCACGTCGCAAAGCTCCACCTTCCCCTGAATTTCCGGCATTTCGATGGCATCCGGTTTGTCGGCGACGACCAGCGGGGTATCGAGCAGTTCCAGCACCCGCTCGCCGCCCGCCATGGCGGCCTGCATCGTCGTGTAAAGCTGGCTCAACTCGCGGATGGGTTGGAAGAAGCGCGTGACGTAAGTCAGGAAGGCCACGATGACGCCGATGGTGAGTTCGCCCCGCGCCACCGTCTGCCCACCGAACCACAACACAATCGCCGTCGCCAGCGTCCCCAGTAAATCCATCACCGGCATGAAGATGAAAGAAAGCGACATGGCCCGCACATTGGCGTCACGGTTGGCGCGGTTGGACTCGTTGAAACGCTCTTGGGAGGTGTCTTCGCGCGCAAATGCCTGAATGACGCGCATGCCGGCGATGTCCTCCGCCAGCTCGCCCACCACGTCCGCGTTGGTCGCCCGCGTCTCGCGGAAGGCAGCTTTGGCGTGACGCGCATAGACTGTCGTCGCCAACGCCATCAGCGGCATGATCGCAAACGTGAGCAGCGCCAGCCGTGGACTCATTGAGACCATCACCACGACGATGCCGATCAAGAGCAGTACATCGCCGGCCAGGGTGATGAATCCCTGTGAGAGCAGTTCGTTGATGACGTCGACATCGCTGAAGACGCGCGAGATGGTCACGCCGATGATGTGCGTGTCGTGGTAGCCCAGGTGCAGCGCCTGTAAGTGGGAGAAGAGTTGAGAGCGCATTGTCGCCAATACCTGCTGCCCTGTGCGCGACAGGGTGTATTGTTGCACCGCCGAGGAGAGGAACAGCCCGCCAAACGCTGCCGCCGTCAAAAGCGCCACGCGATTCAGCCCGGCGATGTTGCCCTGGGTGATGTGCTGGTCAATGGCAACTTTGACCAGATAGGGCGTCGCCAGCCCCAGGCCGGTTGAGATCACTGTGGTCAGGAGCGCGAACAGCATTTTGTGCCAGTGCGGCTTGAGGAACGCCAGCAGTCGCAGGACAATTTCCCGGTCGAAGACACGCCCTTCTTCCTCGCCATGCCGCCCAAAGCTGTCCAACATCCCCCGCGGCCCGCCGCCCATTCCCCCCACGCCACCGATGGAAAGGCTCATGACACCACCTCCGCCTGGGGAATTGACGATGGGGCGATGGAAGATGAGGAAATGGGGGCTTCGTCGTGCGTCATGCGTAATTCATAATTCGGGGTTCGCTGATTCGCTGATTCGCTTTCGCGCTTTTTCATCGCTGCTACCTCCTGCGGCCTGAGTTGTTGCTGGTAGATTTCGCCGTACAGGCCGGAGGTACGCAGCAGTTCTTCATGCGTGCCCTGGGCGACGATGCGACCTTGCTCCAGCACCAGGATTTGATCCGCCAGACGCACCGTGCTCAACCGCTGCGCAATGACGAAGGAGGTACGCCCGTGCATCAGTCGTTCCAGCGCCAGTTGGATGAGGTGCTCGGTCTCCGTATCCACGCTGGACATGGCGTCGTCGAGGATGAGGATGCGCGGGTCTTTGAGCAGCGCGCGCGCAATCGCAATGCGCTGTTTTTGTCCGCCGGAGAGCATCGCGCCACGCTCACCGACTTTCGTGTCGTAGCCGTCAGGCATCTCCAGGATGAAGTCGTGCGCCTGCGCGGCCTGCGCGGCGGCGATGACCTCATCGTCGGTGGCATCCGGGCGACCAAAGGCGATGTTGGCGCGGATCGTGTCCGCGAACAACGTCGTCTCCTGCAGGACGATGCCGATCTGCGAACGCAGCGAAGCCAGCGTCACGTCGCGGATGTCGTAGCCGTCCACTGTAATGCGTCCCTGCGTCACGTCGTAAAAGCGTGGGATGAGGTTGATGATGGTGGACTTGCCGGAGCCGGTCGCGCCGAGCAGGGCGACGATTCGGCCCGGCGGAACGTCCAACGTGACGTGCTCTAATACCCGGTGGCGACCGAAGTAAGCGAAGGACACATCCTCAAAACGCACGTGCCCCTGCACCGCCGGCAACGCGATGGCGTTGGGCGTTTCCTTGACCTCTGATTCGGCGTCCAGGATGTCGAAGATGCGCTCGCCGCAGGCAATCGCCTGGATAATGGAGGGAATGACGCGCCCTAACATCCGCACCGGGCCGGCCAACTGGCTCATATAGGCGGTGAACGCGACCAGTTCGCCCATGGTCAATTCGCTCTGCATGACCAGCCGCCCGCCGTACCACAGGATGAAGATCGAGCCGATGTTGGTGATCAGCCCCATCAGCGGGCCGTTGATGGATTGCAGCCGCGCCGCGTGCGCCGCGATCTGGAACCAGACCGCATTTTCGGCCTCGAAGCGCGCTATCTCCGCCGGCTCCTGTGCAAAGCCCTTGACGATGCGCATGCCTCGCAGGTTTTGCTCCAGGCGCGTCGTCAAGACGGCCATCTGCTGCTGCAATGCCTGCCACATGGGGCGGATTCGCCGCGCAAAGGTGAAAGTCTGGTAGAATAACAAGGGGGTGGTCAACATTGCCAGCAGTGTCAGACGGGGGTTCATCATCAGCATCATCACGGCTGTGGCGACAAACGTCATGACGCCGCTGAGCAGGTTCAGCGTCGCCCGTCCGGTCAAAAAGCGGACGCGATCCACGTCCTGGATGGCGCGCGAGAGCAGTTGGCCGGTCTCCGCCTGATCGTGATATGCGAACGAGAGCATGGAGAGCTTACGGTGGATGTCTTTGCGCAGGTCATAGGCTACCTGCTGCGACGCCCGCTCTGTCCAGCGTCCCTGGAAGAAGCTGAGGACGCCGTTCAACAGCGTCAGCCCCAAGAGGCCGACTACCGCCCAGGCCAGAAAAGTCTTGTCGCCGCCTTTGATGCCCCGGTCAATGCCCCAGCGCAGTAATTGCGGATTTGCCACCCCCAGCGCGCTGATGATCAACATCGCCATGTAGGCGCCGACCATCAACTTCCAGGAGGGGCGGAGGTAGCTAAAGCAACGGAGGAAGATCTTCAGATCGCTCGATTTTGGATTTGCCGATTGGCTCATTCCTTTATCTCCATTACATCCAACAGGATGTCGAAGGCGGCGGTGACGGTTGCCAGTTGCTCTGGGGAAAGGGACTTGATGCGTTCACGGAGGAGGGGAATGCCGCCGAGGGGCGTTTCTTGGGCCAGGCGGTGGCCTTCGGGGGTGAGTTCCACGTAGACGACGCGCTGGTCCTTTTTGCAGCGTTTCCGTTCGACGTACCCGGCATTTTCCAGACGGGAGAGCATCTCCGAAGCGGCGCTCGCGCTGATGTAGATGTACTCCTGCACCTGTCCGATGGTGCAGGGGCCGGCCTCGTGCAAGTAGCGCAGCGTGGCGAACTCGCGCCCGCGCACGCCCTGGTCGTGCATCTGCTGGCTGTATTGGCGTAGATAGCGGTGCAGGCTAAGAAACTTTTGTGTGGCGATCAGCGCCGGAGAGCGTTCTGGTTCATTCATTGCGTACCCCCTTGGTATCTATTCAGGCTAGTAAACCTGACGAAGCCACTTATTCCATACCAGTTTGGCGTAGACTTTGGTATGCCAGGCACTTTCGGATGACGAGATGGGCGTGTTTCTATCAGCCCATTCCCCCTGCCCCCCTTCCCCCCAGGAAGGGGGATTTTTGTAGGGGGTGTACCCCCTCTTTTTCACCCCCTTCTTCCCCGCTGGCGGGGGAGAAGGGGGTTGGGGGATGAGAGGGCCAGCGCCTATAGCCGAAGTGTCAACCTATTATGCACCATCCCCCAAGTCCCGTTTGCCACCTGGCAAAGGTGGCTGAATAGTTACCCCCCTTGAACGAAAGGGAGTAGGAAGTAGAGACGTGAGAGCTTGGACATCCTATGCTTACTCCGTACTTCTTGCTCCATACTCCTTCAGTTGTGAAAGTTTCGGCCGTGAAAGTTTCGGTATAGAATATTTCGTCCACGAAACAGTATACTATATTTTAACTTGATGTCAAGCTGTTTTTTATTTCGACCCCGTGAAATCCTGAAGAACCGGCTTGTGGCGAGTGCATGTCCTGCGCCAGGAGGCGCTTGACATTTTTCGTACTTCGCGTATAGTTATAGGCAATTGAATATAGGTACAGCGTCGAACCGGAAAAGTAGTGTGGGTACGTGCGCCAGAGATGTGGACATGGGAACGAGAATGTTCTCTGGGTGAGAGTCCACTCGCAAACGGCTAACGTGAATGGGCCGGGGAGCTGCTAACTCGAAAGCTTAAAGGGGATTGACCATTCCCATTCAAGTAGAGTTAGCCGGAGTCGCCACCGTTATCAAGGCTGAGGGTATCGTCTCATGCATCGACACCAGACCGTACCTGCACAGAGTGGAGCTGGCACACAACAGAATCGCGTCACCTGACGCGATTTTTTGTTTCCAGGATATGGAAACCGGCTTAACCAGGGTGGCACCACGGGAAGCGTAACGCCTCTCGTCCCGGCAAGGGGATGAGGGGCGTTTTTTGTTGGGGGGAATAAGGAGTAGGAAGTAAGGCAAGGGGAGGGACATGAACACACTCACACGTGAACAATTTCATACTGTTGCCCAACAGGGGGTGCTGGTGCCGGTGTACCGAGAGTTGCCGGCGGATTTGGAAACGCCGGTGTCGGTCTATTTCAAGCTGCGCGGACAGGGAGCGAGTTTTCTGTTGGAAAGTGTCGAACGCGCCGAGCAGTTGGGACGTTACTCGTTCCTGGGATTCAACCCGCGCCGTCAGATCATCGCCCGCGGGCGCGAGGTGACGGTGTACAACAACGGTCACAGCCAAACACGCACTCTGACTCCTGGCGAGGACCCGCTGCACATCGTCAAGGCGGAACTCGCGCCCTACCGGCCCGTCGCGCCCGTCCACGAGATGGTGAAAGGGTTACCGCGCTTCTTCGGCGGCGCCGTTGGCTATCTGGGTTACGATATGGTGCGCTATTTCGAGACGCGCCCCGCCGGACACCCGTGGGCCGACCTGCCGGACGACCGCAACTTGCCCGATATGCACTTGCTCATCACCGATACACTCGTCGTCTTCGATCACGTTCAGCATCGCCTGTTGCTCTTCACCAACGTGCCCACGCCTCCCGGCAGCGATCTGGACGCCGCCTACGACAACGCCCTTGCCCGGCTGGATGCGCTCACCGCCCAGGTACAGACGCCGTTGACCTACGTTTCTAGCGTCCCTGGAGCCGCCGACGTTCCTCTCACCTCCACGATGACACAGGCGCAGTACGAAGCGGCGGTACGCCGCGCCAAGGATTACATCGCCGCAGGTGACATCTTCCAGGTGGTGCTCTCACAGCGGCTACGACGTCCCACCCAAGCCGACCCCTTCAGCATCTACCGCGCGCTGCGGCGCATCAATCCTTCGCCGTACATGTTCTTCCTCGAATTGGGCACTCTTCACCTGATAGGCTCGTCACCGGAGGTGCTGGTGCGGCTGACCGACCGCACCGCCGCCGTGCGCCCCATCGCCGGGACGCGCCCGCGCGGGGCAACGCCCGCCGCGGATCAGGCGCTCGAAGCGGAACTGTGTGCCGACCCCAAAGAGCGCGCCGAACATGTGATGCTGGTCGACCTGGGGCGCAATGATCTGGGCCGCGTCTGCGACTTCAATACCGTCCGTGTGCCCGAATTGCTCGTCACCGAGTCCTATTCACATGTCATCCACCTGGTCAGCCACATCGAAGGGCGTCTGCGTGACGGATTGGACGCCTACGATCTACTGCGCGCCACGTTCCCGGCGGGGACACTCAGCGGCGCGCCCAAAATCCGCGCGATGGAGATCATCGACGAACTTGAAGGCATCAAACGCGGTCCTTATGGCGGTGCGGTGGGCTACTTCGGCTTCAACGGCGCCATGGATACCTGCATCACCATCCGCACCATCATTCTCAAGGACGGCGTGGCCTATCTGCAAGCCGGCGCGGGCATCGTTGCCGACAGCGATCCGACAACGGAGTACCGCGAAACGCTGCACAAAGCCCAAGCGTTGAGCACAGCGATTCAGATGGCGGAGGAAGGCATATAGTCGCAAGTCAAAGGTCGGAAGTCCCCAAATGACTATCTGACTACCAGACTATTTTCAAGGGAGGAGAGCCATGATTCTGGTCATAGATAATTACGATTCGTTCACGTACAATTTGGTGCAGTATTTGGGGGAATTAGGGGCGGAGGTGAGCGTGCGACGCAATGATGAAGTCACGCTGGATGAGATCCACACGCTGCGTCCGTCGCATATCGTCATCTCGCCGGGGCCGGGGACGCCGGACGACGGTGGCATATCAGTGGAACTCATCCGCAAATTCTACACCAGTATCCCCATCCTCGGTGTGTGTCTGGGGCATCAATGTATCGATGTGGCCTTCGGCGGAACGGTGGACCGCGCCGAACGGCTGATGCACGGCAAGACCAGCCGCGTCTATCACTATGGAACGGACGTGTTCGAGGGCGTGCCTAGCCCGTTCAACGCGATGCGCTACCATAGTCTCCTCGTCCGTGAGCCGCTGCCGGACTGCCTCAAAGCCACCGCCTTCACCACCGAGGGCGAAGTCATGGCAATTCAACACAAGACTGCCCCCCTCGTCGGCGTGCAATTTCACCCGGAAAGCATTTTGACGGAGTACGGGAAGACTATTTTGGCGAATTTTTTGGGAATGGGAAATGCGTAAGAAGCAACGAGAAATGAGTCATGGGTCATGAGTGAAATGTTGATCACTCTTAATTCTTTACCCTTTACTTTAATCAGAAGGAAAATCAGAAGGAAAATCAGAAGGAAAATCAGAAGGAAAATCAGAAGGAAAATCAGA
>DAOOGN010000013.1:51044-53862 GCA_035415725.1 Anaerolineae bacterium
AGGAAAATCAGGAGGAAAAACAATGATTACAGAAGCCTTGAATCAACTGTTGGAAGGACAATCGTTGTCTATGGAACAAGCCGAGGAAGTCATGGCGCAAGTGATGACCGGCGAGGCGACGCCCGTGCAAATTGCCGGTTTCCTTATCGCCCTGCGCATCAAGGGGGAAACGGTGGAGGAAATCACCGGCTGCGCGCGGGCCATGCGGCAAGCCGCCGTGAAAGTGACGCCCCAGCAAGACAGCCTGGTTGATACATGCGGCACCGGCGGCGATCACTCTGGCACGTTCAACATCTCTACGACGGCGGCGTTTGTGGCGGCGGGGGCCGGATTGCGCGTGGCTAAACACGGCAACCGCAGTGTCAGCAGTCAATCGGGCAGTGCCGACGTGTTGGTAGCCCTGGGGGTCAGCCTCGATCTGACGCCAGAGCAGGTCGCGCAGTGCATTGATGAGGTCGGCATCGGTTTTCTCTTCGCGCCTAAGCTGCACCCGGCGATGAAGTACGCTAGCGGTCCGCGCCGCGAGTTGGGTGTGCGCACCGTCTTCAACATCCTGGGGCCGTTGACCAATCCGGCGGGCGCCCAGGCGCAAGTGGTCGGCGTCTACGATCCGGCGCTGACCGAGGCACTGGCGAGTGTGCTGCAGGCGCTCGGTTCACGGGCAGCCTACGTCGTCCACGGCGATGGCGGCCTGGACGAGCTGACGACGAGCGGCCCAAACCGCATCAGCGTCTTCGGCGTTGCCTCGGGGAAGGGCGAGGCGCCGCAGAACGGCGCCGTCGTCACGCAAATGCTCGATCCCCGCGATCTGGGCTTCGACCGCGCTGCGCCCGTCGAGCTCCGCGGCGGCGATCCGGCGACGAATGCCGCCATCACCCGCGCCATTCTCACGGGCGAGGAGCGCGGTCCCAAACGTGATGTGACATTGCTCAATGCGGCAGCGGCCCTGCACGTGGGCGGGCTGGCGACGGATTTGGCCGACGGCGTGGTCAGGGCAACCGAGAGCCTGGACAGTGGGGCGGCGTTGCATGCAATGGAAGCGTTGATCACATTCAGCCAGGCGTGCGTGGCGTAGTGATGGAGTCCAATCGCTTGCCATCTTCAGCCTTTCAGGATGAAACCTATGCACCACGGCACCATTTTGGATGAAATCATCGCCCACAAGCGCGAAGAAGTCGCCCGGCAGAAGCAAGCCAGGCCGCCGGCCGCTGTGATAGCCGAAGCCGCTTCTGCTCCACCGCCGCGCGACTTCCTGGCGGCCTTGCAAACGCCCGGCGTGAGTCTGATCGCGGAGGTGAAAAAGGCATCGCCGAGCAAAGGCCTGCTCTGCCCGGACTTCGACCCACTTGGGCTGGCCCGCGCCTACGCCGCCAATGGCGCGGCGGCGATCAGCGTGCTCACCGATGCTCGCTTTTTCCAGGGAAGCCTGGACGATCTGCGCGCTGTGCGACAGGCAGTGAATGTGCCTGTCCTGCGTAAGGACTTTATCATTGACCCGACTCAAGTCTACGAGGCGCGCGCTGCCGGAGCGGATGCCGCGCTGCTCATCGTCGCGGCGCTGGACGATGCGACGCTGCACGATCTCTATGTGCTGATCCGCCAACTGGGCATGGCGGCGCTGATCGAAGTCCACAATGCGGCGGAATTGGAACGCGCTCTGTCGTTGCACCCGCGTCTCGTCGGCGTGAACAACCGTGACCTGCGCACGTTCCACGTCACACTCGACACGACTGCCGCGCTGCGTCCGCACATCCCCGCTGAGGTGGTTGTCGTCGCCGAAAGCGGCATCCACACGCCGGCGGATGTAGCGCGCCTGGCGGCCAGCGGCGTCGATGCGATGCTGGTGGGCGAGGCGCTGGTCACGGCAGAGGATGTAGCGGAGAAAGTGCGTCAATTCGCAGGGCTAACCGCGAATCACGCGCATCTGCGCTAATTTGGGCAGTGGATTGAGCAGATTTTTGTCTTCGCTCGCTTCAAGCAAGACTTTCGACTAGAGACGACTATGGTTTACGTCAAAATTTGCGGAATTACGAATCTTGAGGATGCACGCTGCGCGGCGGAGGCCGGTGCGGATTTCCTGGGCTTCGTCTTTTATCCACCCAGTCCGCGTTACATCGCGCCGCCGCAGGCCGGGGACATCATCCAGACGATCCGTGCGGAGTTCGGGGACGCGAGTCCGCGCTGCGTGGGCGTGTTCGTGGATGCGTCGGTCAACGCCGTGCGCGCCATCATTGATGCCGCCGGGCTGGACCTCGCCCAACTGCACGGCGCGGAAACGCCCGCTGAGGTTGCGGCCCTGGCTCCGTATGCCTTCAAAGCCCTCCGTCCCCAAACGCTCACCGCTGCGCAAGAGGCCATGCAGAACTACCTAACGGTCCTACCCTGCTCCCCCCCGTCTACGGCTGACCGTCTACCGTCGATGCCAGAGTTACTGGTAGACGCTTATCATCCGCGGGAGAAGGGCGGTACCGGGCAGACAGCGGACGTGACCATTGCGTGCTGGCTGGCGGAACGCTGCCATCTGCTGCTGGCGGGTGGCCTCACGCCGGAGAATGTGACGGACGCCATCGCCCAAGTGAAGCCATGGGGCGTGGATGTATCGAGCGGGGTGGAAGTGGCGAAGGGGGAAAAGGATCACACGAAAGTCAAGAAGTTTTTGTTAGCGGCAAAAGGGAGAGCACACTAGACAAATGTATTCACAACCTCCGACGCTACAGGAGCAGCTTCGACTTCAATACCGTTGTGCCATAGTTCATATTCACTTAAATCGTATCTATTCAGGCTCGTAAACCTGACGAAGCCACTTATTCCCTATGCC
>DAOOGN010000014.1:0-52608 GCA_035415725.1 Anaerolineae bacterium
AGAGGGTCAGCACCTGCCGAAGGGGTCACCTATTATGTGCCCTCCCCAAAGTCCCATTCGCCACCTGGCAAAGGTGGCTGAATAGTTACGTTAGCGCCAGGCTAAGCCGTTACGCGATTGGGAAGATTATGGCCGTGAGCAGTATATACACAAAAAAAACTCAGACGGTGTATAATGAGAATAGAGTTCAACCTTTCCCAGTTCTTGTGTGGCAAGCAAAAATAAGCGTTATGGCCGTTCGTTGAGGGGGTGCACAATGACCTCTGATCATGCAACTGCTGAAGTTCAGCAGCGCCCACCGTCCCGGTTGATGTCTATTCTGTCTCAATTACGCATCAAAATCACGCTGCCCTACGTTCTTTTAGCGGTGATGGTGACATTTGCAGCCGCCTTCCTGGTGACCCGCCTGCTGACCGGCTTATTGGAGAATCGTTTTCAGGCCACCTTGCTGGATGCCGGGCGAAAAGCCACCGACAGCCTGGCAGCGCTTGAGGAAGAACATCTGGCGGCATGGCGCAGCATCGCCTACACTGAAGGTCTGGACAAAGCTGTCGCGGCTCTGGATGGGGATGCTGTGGGCCTTCTGGTAACGCCGCCGGTCGTCAATGCGCAGCTAGACGTCCTGGAAGTCTTAGACCGCGACGGTAGCCCTCTCTTGGCAATGTATCATCTCCCCGGGGGCACGGCGGTCGATTATACTTTCGTGCCAGGGGCGGGATACGCCGATTGGCCCATTGTCCAGCGCGTTTTACGGCGTGAGACTGACCCTTTCGGCGATAAATACGCCGATTTCATCGCCACCGAGCGGGGGTGGATTTTCTATACTATCGGCCCCATCAAACACGAGAACCGCGTCGTGGGGGTGCTGTTAGTGGGAACGTATCTTGACCATCTGGCCGCACGCTTGGATGCGGCAGCGCTGGCGCGTATCTCCATTTACTTGGACGCCGGCGCCCCCCAGGCCACCACCTTAGCGCCGCAAACACCGGAGATCCTGGCACTCGACGCGCCGACCTTTCGCGAATACATGGAGCGCCAGGCCTATCAATCCCCGCGCCGCGACCTCCAGGTGTCCGGTCGTTCCTATGCCGAGGTCTTTGGGGGGATAACGACGCGTTTCGTCCAGAATGAGGGCTTGCTTTCTGTGGCCCTGCCCCTATCTTTTGTCACCGCAGCGGGCGGCGCCACCCGTGAAAGCCTGCTGACGCTGTTCGGCTGCTTTATCCTCTTTGTTATCGTCGTGGGGGTCGTGACCGCCAGCGCCGTGGTACGGCGCATTCAGCATTTAGCCGACGCCACCCGGCAGGTCGCCGCCGGCGATTTGAATACCCAGGTCGTGATGAAGGGCCATGATGAAGTTGCCAATCTGGCGACCGATTTCAATCAAATGGTCAACCAGTTGCGCGAAGGGCGTCTCTACCGGGACTTGCTCGGCATGACGGCCAGCCCCGAGGTCGCTACCAGGCTGCGCGATGAACTGCAACAGGGGCGCATCGAACTGGGAGCGCAGACGATTACGGCGACGGTCCTGTTTGCCGACATTCGCGGCTTCACCACCCTGGCGGAGGGACACGAACCGGCGTACATTATCGCTATGCTCAACGAATACTTCCAGGGTATCATTGACGTCATCCGCGATAACAACGGCGTGGTCAACAAATTCATCGGCGACGCCGTGCTGGCTTTCTTCGGCGTGCTGCCGGAGAACAAACCGCCGGAGCAGAGCGCCCGTGACGCGGTCATGGCCGCGCTGGGAATGTTGGATTATGTGCGTTCGATCAATAATCGACGCCTGGCGCAAGGCGAACTGCCGATTCGGTTAGGTATCGGCGTCAATACCGGGCCGGTCGTTGCCGGCATTTTGGGCTCCGAGATTCGTTTCGAGTACGCGATTCTTGGCGATACCGTCAACGTCAGCCAACGGCTCAGCGAAATGAATAAGGTCTATACTGATTATGATCTGTTCGTGGATGGCACCAGTTGGGAGCTTCTGGGCGCAACCCCGCCGGTGGAAGCTGTGCACCTGGGCGCCATCGAAGTGAAAGGCCGCGTCGAACCGGTGGATACCTATGCCGTGAGGCTATAACCGATGTTACGGACACGCAATCTCGTCTGGATTTTATTTGGAGTGACCCTTATCGGCGTCTCGATGGGTGCCGTGATCCTGGCGGTTTATCTGGGATTGTTACCCCACTGGCCCACCTGGTACGATGAAACCTTTGCTACGGGACGTTATGCGGATTATAGCGCCGATTGTGTTCCGCCACACTTTGCCCCCCTTCAACCCGAGGTACTTCTCGATATTATGCAGCAGGAAGGGTATCAAGGCACGCCGCCCCCTGGCCCGTTGACCACTCTCATCGCGCAGACCAGCGCCACGCCTACCCCAACCCCGACGAACACGCCGACCCCGACGGCAACGCCGACCAACACCCCTACCCCTACCTCCACCCCTACGCGGACTCCCACAGCCACAGCGACCCCGACCCCTACGTCCACACCGACCCGCATCCCCACGCGCCGCCCCACGGCGACTTCCACTGCCACGCCTATTCCCACGCTGTCGCCTACAGAACCAGGAGCGACGCCAGAACCGGGACCAGGACCGGGTCCAGGTCCAGGACCAGGACCGACCACTCCGCCTACGGCGGAACCGACAACCCCGCCGCCAACGGTACCTATCTCACCGTTGACGACTCCGCCGCCGCCGTGATCGGTCAGTGAATGCTGACCAGGGATTGTCAGATCCCGGTGCAGCGCGCCAGAACCGCGGATTTGGCGATCCGCTCCGCGCATGGCTAACGGGTGTGAAATTTCTGCCACGATGTGCCAGGAGAGAAGATGCCCCGGGCGAAGGTCTGTCGTCTGCGCCAGGTGGGGGGCATCACCGGAGGCGTTGGATCACGGGGAAAAGAACGTCGTGGGGATAAACACGCGCCACGGCAGAACTTCGACGGTGTAGACGCGGTTGATGTAGTCGCCGCTCCAGCCCCCAATGGCGTAGAGGGACGTCTCGTAGGCCGTCAGCCCCAGGTTGCGCCACTCGCCGATGATGGGCGTTTCGATCACCGTCCACGTGTCGCCGGCAGGATCGTAGCGCTCGTTGAATCCCAGGTAGTTGGTCCAGCCGCCGCCCAGCGCATACAGCCGCCCGCCGATGGCGGCAAGCCCCAGTCCGCCGCGCGGCAACAACAGTGGGGCACATTCTTCCCAGCGGTCCTCGGAAGGCAGATAGATGGCGCAGGTGGCCCATTCCCGTCTATCGTCATAGCCGCCCACGTAGAAGATGCGGTCGGCCAGGGTTGCCGCTGCGCCAAACCCCCGTGCTTCGGCAGGGGGGGCGGCTTCCGACCACGTATCTCCGGCGCTGTCGTAAATGTAGGTCACAGCCTGGTACGTTGTCCCGTTCCAGCCGCCGAAGAGATAGGCCCGTCCATCGTAAGCTGCCAGCGCGTAGGCGCACAGCGGTTGGGGCAGTGCGGCGCCCTCGGCCCACGTGTCGTTCGCCGGGTCGTACAGGTACGTGCGCGCCGATGGCGCTCCGCCGGCGTCACAGCCGCCGGGCACGAGGAGCCTGTCCGCCAGCGCCGCGATGCCAACGTTCGCCAGGGCCGCCGGGCACGCTGTCCCACTGCGCCATTCACCGGTTTCGGGGGTGTAGATGTCCAACCGTCCGGTAAGGCCATCCTCCGTCATCCCCCCGACGACGTAAATCTGGCTGCGATAAGTCGTGACGCCGAGGCGCGCCCGGCGCACGGGTAGCGGCGTCAGTTCCTGCCAGCCTTTCTCGCTTGATGGTGCAGCGGCAACGATGGCCGCCTGGGGTTGATCCACCAGACCACTGGCAGCAGGAGCTATGGCTTGACCGACGGGTCGTTGGGGTAAGAAGAGCACCATGCCGGCCAGGATAAGGCCGACCGCCAGCGCCGCCCAACGCACACGCGGCCAGGGAGGGGAAGGCAGAGGGGGGAGCGGTTGTTCTACAGCCGGCATTTCTAACGTCGTCGCCGGGGGTACATTCTCTGCTGCTGCTTCCGGGATGCCGGGCACGGTGATCCAGCCTTCTTGCATCGCCAATACGGTTAGCTCGGTGCGGGAAGCGACACCGGTCTTGGTGAAGATGTTGCGCAGGTGGACTTTGACCGTGTTGTGGCTGAGGTAGGTGCGGATCGCAATCTCGCGGTTGGTCAGCCCCACGGCGACCAGTTCCACGATCTCGATTTCGCGCTCGCTTAACGGTTCGCCGTATTCAACGGGCATCCATCTCCTCCACTTCCGGGAATTCCACAAACTCTTTCCCCGCCAGCTTGTCCACGACGCGCTCGGCAATGATCTCCAGGTGTTGGGGATAGCGCACGAAATCCAGGACATCTCCCGGCACGGTCAACACCGGGCATAGTTCGAAGTTTGCCATCCACTCATCATAAAACCGTCCCAGGAGGTCCAAATAGTCGGCGTCGATGTTGTCTTCGATGGCGCGTTGGCGCTGGCGAATATGGGCCAGGAGGGTGGGGGTGCTGGCCTTGATGTAGATCAGCAGTGTCGGTCGCGGCAGGGTGGCGACGACCAGTTTGTAGAGACGCTGGTAGGCCTGGTAATCGCGGTCGGTCATGTTGCCGAGGTTGTGAAGCGCCCGCGCGAAGATGTGGGCGTCCTCGTAAATGCTGCGGTCGATGACGACGGATTGCGGCAAGTCCATCAGGTAACGATGTTGTTCGGCGCGGTGTCCCAGGAAGAAGATCTGCAGGTGGAAACTCCACGCTCGCATATCGGCGTAAAAATCGGCCAGGTAGGGGTTATCCTCCACCGATTCATACGCGACGTGCCAGCCAAGCCGCGCTCCCAACCTGTCGGCCAGGGAGGTCTTGCCGGCTCCGATATTGCCGGCGACTAAGACGAGATGTTTGGGCATTATGATGTCCTTTACGATGCGGTGAAACGCAGGTAGACCACGCGCTGCGTGTCCGGGCGCACGACTGCGGCTTCGCTCAGCCGCACGCCGACTACCCACAGGATCCGCCCGCCGGCCTCGACGAGGGGGATGTGATCGCGCCAGAGACGCGGCACTTTCACGTTGGTGAGCAGGTCGCTCAAGCGCACGGTAGCGCCGTCCATCCCATGCGGCTGGAAGGTGTCGCCGCGTTGACGGGTGCGTAGGAGGGGGGCGTCGCCCAACACATCGGCGTTCATCCAGGCGACCAACGGATTGCAGTTGTCGGCGATGGCCTCCAGGTTCCAGTGCGGCACATCCTGGACATGCAGGCGCCAGCCCTCCCGCAGGGTTATTTCGCCGGGTACGGCGAAGGGGAGGGGGGCATCAGGTTCCAACCAGGGACTCTCCGGCGGTAAGTGGAGGGCATCTCCGGCGGCAATGGTGATGGTTGTGTAGTCGACCGTCAGGCGCAATCCGTGCGGCAACGTCGCCTGGGCGCCGGTTGCGCCTTCTTGGGCCACGCGCGCGGCGTCCTCGACATGGATAAAGCTGACGTCGCGCAGGGAACTGCATAGTTTGTAGGCTGCACGGCGGATGATAGCGCGCTGAATCGAGAGGGGTTGCTCGCGCCAGCCGGCCAGGTTGAAGGACAGTATATCGGCGGATTCTTTGACCAGCAGCGTGTCCCATGCCACACTGACGAATTCGTGCAGCATGTCGTAATCGGCCCGCACGACTTCGGCCAGGTTACGCAGACGCTCGGCGATGTGCGGGTTGATCTGTGCCAGATACGGCAGGACTTCGTGTCGCAGTCGGTTGCGGAAGAACGTCGTGTCGAGATTGGAGCGGTCAAAGCGCGTGGCTAACTGTTGCTCCGCACAATAGGCGGCGATGTCGGCGCGGGGAACGTACAAGAGGGGACGGATGAGTGTTAGCTCCGCGTTCGGTTTAAGGCTGGCCGACAGGAGGTGGTAATCCCGCAGCGGCGTTGCCGGCAGCATACCGCGCAGGCCGGCCGGCCCCGCGCCGCGCAGCAGGTGCATCAGCACCGTTTCGGACTGGTCGTCGGCATTGTGCCCCACGGCGATGCACGTCGCGCCGCTTTGCTGTGCCACCTGACAAAGGAAGGTGTAACGGGCATAACGGGCGGCTTCCTCCAGCGCCAGCTTATGACGCTCGGCGATGGCCCGGACATCGACGCGCTCGACGGTGCAGGGGAGTCCCCAGTCTACTGCCAACGCGGCGACGAAATCGGCGTCGGCGTCGGCCTCTGCACCTCGAATGGCGTGATGGAGATGCGCAACGTGCAGGGTGAGATCCAGCGGCTCGGCCAACCGTCGCAACACGTGTAGCAACACAACCGAATCCGGCCCGCCGGAGACACCCACGACCACCCGCGCTCCTGGTTGCAAGAGGTGGTATGTCTCAATAGTATGTTGCACGTCGCGTAACAAGTCCATCGGATACAAAACCCTCAGCCTCTAAAGGTCTCAGGTTCTTCAGGATTTCGCAGGGTCGAAATAAGAAACCAGCCCCGGATTGACACGCCAAGTATAACAAATCCGTGCAATCCGTGTCATCCGTGGCAAAAACTAAAGCCGTTTTTCTATGACCCCGCCAAGTCCCACACAACCAGGTCGCATAGACCTTGAGAGTTTTCTGATGCTGAGATCAGATGTTGATCAGCGCACCGCAGTATTGGCACTCCACCTGCTTCATACCCTGGTAAATGGGTGGAAGAGTCGCATTACAGTTGGGACAGCGGGTAGGGAGTGCGGTCGGTGGAGCGGCGGCCTCGGTTGCGATTTTGGCGGTCAGTTGTTCCTGGGGCGTCGGGGCGCCGAAGAGATCGGCTGCAAGCTGTCCGCTCTTGGCCTGGCGGATCATCTTGAGCCACTCTTCGTTGGTAGCTCCGCCCTTGAGCTGCAGGGTGACGTCGCCGGGCAGTTCGCGTGTGCGTTCGGCGAAACGCAGGGTGAGCAGTTCTTGCCGTCCCAAACCGAAGAGTCCCGCTTTTTTGTCCTCCATTTCCACATCCTCAATAGCGCCTACCGGTGCGTCCCAGAGTTTTTCCTGGACGAGTTCTTTTTCGGAGGAGAAGAGTTTCTTTTTGATCACCCGCTCTTCGCGCTGCTCGAAAATGACGCGGCTGTCGGTCAGGAACACCATGCCCTCCGGCTGTTGGTTATCGCTGATCCACCGGGCTTCGCAGGCCGCCACACCGTGTTCGTCAGGCAACAGGTCAAACGCAGCGTTGTCCAGCGCCTCCAGCATATTTTGGACCCGACGCACTTCGGTTTGGAGTTTAGCGATTTCTTGTTCGGTGTTATCAAAGATGCCACGTACATTGCGTTGTGTCTCGTTGATGTGGTTTTCGAGCGCCCACAGGCGACTGTCCACCGTATCCATCAGGGCATAATTGTGTTCGGCCTGCCCGAGCAGCCTTTGGACTTCGTTCGCCGCATTTTGGAGGGTCAGGCGTTGGCTTTGTAGTAGACGGTTAGCTTCTGCCTGTTGTTGCGGCCAACGCGACTTCAACGCTGTGGCCTGTTCGTCGAGGGTACGTCCGAACCGATAACCTCGCGTGCGAATATCGGCCATCCCCCGATCCAGACCTTCTATGTCGTGGGTGACCGTGGCGATTTGATCGACGAGTGTGCTTAACATGGCCGCGCCGGCCAGACTCTCCCAACGGGTGCGTGCATCGGCAAGCTGCGCCACGCGCTCATCGCTTTGAGCGACGGTCGGAGCCGGGTGGACTGTAGAGACCGCAGAAGAAGGCTGCACCGATTTGTTTACACCTGACTTGGGTTTGGACGACGAGGGAGATGAAGCAGGAATGTGCGAGATGATTTGGTGGCTCGGTGGTGGTTGGGGCGGATTTTTGGGGCCGCCGCTTTTGGGTCCGCCAGAAGCAGGTTCCTTGACGGAGCTTAAGCGCCTTGTAGCGGAACCGGTTAGTTTTCTGGGTTGATCGGGCATCGTTTCCTCCTTTACTTGAAAGTCAGATGGTTTAACCTTGATAATCGCCCAGCGTGTGCTGCAAATACGCCTCCATAAAGGCGTCCAGTTCGCCATCCAATACAGCCTGCACGTTGCTGGTCTCGTAATCGGTGCGATGATCTTTGACCATTTGGTAGGGGTGGATCACATACGAGCGGATCTGATTGCCCCACCCGGCATCGACGTGCTCGCCTTTGAGATCGTTCAATTGTTGACGACGTTTTTCTTCCTCAAGCTGCATCAGGCGCGCCTTGAGCACGCGCATGGCGACTTCGCGGTTTTGCGTCTGCGAGCGTTCATTCTGGCACGAAGACACAATCCCTGTCGGCAGGTGGATGATGCGCACCGCCGTCTCATTCTTCTGCATGTGTTGTCCGCCGGCAGAAGAGGCATGGTACGTGTCGATCTGCAAATCGTTAGGATTGATCTCCAACGGCGTTTCCTCTCCCAAATCCGGCCAGACTTCGACGAGAGCGAACGACGTGTGACGCCGATGGGCCGCGTCGAAGGGTGACAGGCGCACCAGACGATGGACGCCGCGTTCTGATCGCAGATAGCCATAGGCGAATTCGCCGTGTATACTCACCATCACACTTTTGATGCCGGCTTCTTCTCCCTCCATCGAATCGAGAATTTCAGTCTTGAAATGCCGGCGTTCGGCCCAGCGCAAGAACATCCGCAGTAGCATAGCAGCCCAATCCTGCGAATCTGTCCCGCCGGCCCCGGCATGGATGGCCAGAATGGCGTCCCCCCGGTCGTGGGGCCCGGAAAAGAGTAAGTGAAACTCGGCACGCTCCAATTCCTCCTCTATTTCGTGGGTGGTGTGATCGAGTTCAGCGTAAAGAGTTTCGTCCCCCAGGGCGTAAAACTCCTGCGTGTCCTGTATCTCCTGGCGCAGATGCGTCCAGAAGGTGATGTCTTCCTGAAGTGCCGCGAGCCGCTGCATCACCTGGCGGGCGTTTTCCGGGTCGTCCCATAAGGTAGAACTAACGCTTTGCTGCTCCAATGTCGCAGCTTCCTGGATTTTTCCGGGTAAGTCAAAGACGCCTCCAGATTGCTTCCATGCGGGAAGCCAGATGGTCGAGCCGATCTACTAATTCCGTCATTTTTTCCTCCACACTATTCTTTTCCCAACAGCCCTTGCACAAAGGCCTCACGGTCGAAGGGCGCTAAATCTTCCACATGCTCACCGGTACCCACGAAGCGCACCGGTAGCCCCAGTTGATGCCCTATCGAGAGGACCATGCCGCCTTTGGCACTGCCGTCCAGCTTTGCCAGAATGATCCCACTGACTTTGACGGCGTCGAGGAACTGCTGCGCCTGGATCAGGCCGTTCTGACCGGTATTGGCATCGAGAACGAGGAACGTCTCGTGTGGCGCCCATGCCACCCGTTTGGCGATCACCCGCTGAATCTTCTCCAATTCGGCCATCAGGTTATGCTGCGTGTGCAGTCGCCCGGCGGTATCGACGATCACCATATCGGCCTGGTGCGCCTGGGCGTGCTGGATGGCATCATACGCCACAGAGCTGGGATCCCCGCCTTCCGGCCCGGTAATCACCGGCACCCCCACGCGCTCACCCCAAATGACCAGTTGATCCATCGCTGCGGCGCGGAAGGTATCGGCAGCAGCCAGCACGACTTTGCGGCCTTCGCGCTTGAAGTACGCCGTCAGTTTGCCGATGCTGGTCGTCTTCCCCGAGCCGTTGACCCCGACGATGAGGACGACGGCCAGCGGCCAGTCCAGGTTCAACGGCTTTGGCTCCGGCAGTAGGGCGTACAACTCCTCGCGCAGTACCTCTTGCAGATCCACTGCCCGGTAAATTCCCTCACTGGCGGCGCGCTGGCGCAGTCGCTCGATTAACGCCAGTGAAGTTTCCACCCCCACATCGCCCTGGATGAGCACCGCTTCCAGGTCTTCCCAGGTCTTGGCGTTGATGTCGCCGGCGCCTAAGATGTTGGCGATCTGGCCGAAGATGGTGTTACGGGTCTTGCGCAGACTCTCGAAAATCCCTTTCATGCTTTCCTCGTTGTCTCCTAGCGGTGATTATATCCTGAGGGGCGGGGAGCGTCAAGCCAGGCGCGCCACATAGCGTATTTTAGGATGGAGGCGACTTTACTATTTGAGGAATTCCACATTAACTGGTGTTCACCAGCGGTGGAATGAAAACTTTTTACCCCGAAGGACACCAAGAATTTGTGTTTTTCTCTGTGTGCTCTGGGGCTATTTTCAAGAGAGCGCCCCAACTCGCCGCTACCCCTACAGAAAGCGGGTGAACCTGGCGTTCACCCGCTTATGCGTTATAATGCCGAAGGTGGGAGTCGAACCCACATGGGGGTTACCCGAGCGAGTTTGAGTCGCTTGCGTCTGCCTTTTCCGCCACTTCGGCATGCGCGCTAGTATAGCGAAATTTGAGAATACGTCAAGCGACCGCGACGACTACACAACTACTACGTCCCGCCGCCATGTGGTGAAGAGGACTTCGGGAATGGTTCATAAGAGGTTTCTGGCGGATGACGAGGGACGAAATTTGAGGATGGCATGACCTCGATCGTGACGACAACGTGGGATGAGCCGGCGTTAGTCCAGAGCGCCCAAAGGGGCAATCTGGATGCTTTCAATGCGCTCATCTTGCATTACCAGGCGCAGGTCTACAACCTGGCGTTGCACCTGCTACACGACGAAGCGGCAGCAGATGACGCAGCGCAGGAAGCCTTTATCTCCGCTTACAAGGCACTGTCGAAATTTCGCGGCGGCTCCTTCCGCGCCTGGCTACTGCGGATCGTCTCCAACGCCTGCTACGACGAAATGCGTCGTCACCAGCGCCGTCCCACCACCTTGTGGGATGATTTTGGCGACATGGATGAAGAGGCCAATCCCTACCTGGTGGATGACGGACCGCAGCCGGAGCAAAGGGTACAACAGCACGAGTTGCGTGCCCTCTTGGACCGCGCCCTGTGCCGACTGCCGCAAGAGCAGCGGATGACTCTGCTGTTGGTCGATCAGATGGGATTTTCTTATCAAGAAGTCGCCGAGACTCTGGGCGTGCGCCTGGGAACCGTCAAGTCGCGTCTCGCGCGCGCCCGCCTGGCGATGCGAAGTTTGCTCCAGGAAGAGGGGGAACTTTTGCCCCATCGTTATCGTCTAAACAGTGAGACCGGGAATTAGGGCGGGATGGGTGGAAAGTATAATGTGGATGCCGCCGGGCTGGGTGAAGGAATGAAGAGAATGCAACCGCAAACCGCATGGAGTGATGTGGATGTATCCGCCTATATAGACGGGCAACTGGACACGACAGCCCAGTCCAGGTTTGAGGCGGCACTGGAAAAAGACCCGCTCCTTCAACAGCGGGTGACGGCCATGCGCGAGGTGGTGGCGCTGATGCAGGCCGTCCCCTTGCGCGAGCCGCCGCGAAACTATCTGTTGACCCCGGCCATGATCGCCGCGCAGCCCGCGAAGCGTCCGGCGCCACGCCGACCATCGCTACTGCTGATGCGCCTGGCGACGTCGCTGGCGGCGGTCGCTTTTGTGGTGACCGCAGGGTTGGCCTTTATGCGCCAGGGGGTCAGCCCGACGGCGATGGTGATGCCATCGGACGAGGCTGTGCAAGCGCCGGTAGAGGTGGAAGTCACCAAGCAAGTCGAAGCGCTGGTCGCTGTTCCGTCGGCCGCGCCGCTTCAGGAATCGGCTCCGCTGGAAGGTGAGCGACTGGAGAAAAGGGGGGAGTCGCAGGCGGATATCCCCTCCGCCCCGGCTCCTGTCGCCGGGTTCGCCGCCCCGGCGGCCACAGAGGCCCCGGTGATAGCTGCCGGAGAGGCCATCACGGCGCCGCCGGGGATGGGGGAAGGACGTGTGGCGGTCACTGAAACCGAAGTCCCAGTCCCGCCTGAATTTATGCCGTCCCCAGAACGGGTGGCAGCAGACGAGGCCCTGCCCATGGAGGCAACTTCTGTGAGCAGCGGCGAAGCCACAGCAGAAATGCAAGACACGTATGAACTCACCGCCACGCCGGTTTGCTCCTGGTGGATTCCTGGTATACTGGGGGTAGCGACCCTGGGCCTGGCGGGGCTGACATACTGGATATCCCGTCGCCGCTAACGGCTATAACAAAGAGCACGAGAGAGCGCAAATGGGGCGCTCTCTCGCTTGTGTTGTATAGAGGAGACGCCATGGGCTGGCGCACACCCGGCCGGCACGAAAATGGCTAGCCGACTATAAGACTAACGACTATGGGTTCTCTGGGACTTGGCGTGGTGCTGGAAAAACGGCTTTGGTTTTTGCCACGGATTTCACTGATTTTTGTAACTATTCAGCCACCTTTGCCAGGTGGCGAACGGGACTTTGGAATAGGTTACCCCTTCGGCAGGTGATGACCCTCTCATCCCCCAACCCCCTCCCAAAATCCCCCTTCCTGAGGGGAAGGGGGGCAGGGGGGATGGGCTTATAGAAATGTCATACAGAAGCACCTGGCCTACCAAAGTCTACGCCAAACCTGGCATAGGGAATAAGTGGCTTCGTCAGGTTTACGAGCCTGAATAGATACTGATTTTTTATACTTTTCGTGTCAATCCGTGAAATCCGTGGCTGTTTTTTTTATTTCGACCCCCCGAAATCCTGAAGAACCCGATTATGAGACTATTTTAGAAGGAGTCTGAGTGATGCGAAATCGTCGTATCCTGCTTTTCATCATGGTGGTCGGGTTGTTGGGCCTGGTGGGATGCAGTTCCGCGTCCGGCCCCGATGGCATGAGGGCGCTGTCCAAAGAGCTGGCTGAAGCGGCGACGATGGTGACGAACACGCCCACACCGACGTCAACGGCGACTTCCACAGCGACGGCGACGCCGCTGCCGACGGCGACGGCAACACCGACGCCTTCTCCCCCACCTACAGCGACGCCCTCCCCGACCGTAATGCCTTCTCCCATCCCCCCACCTACGGAGACGCCGACGCTACTGCCGCCCACCCCGACGTATCCTGTGCCGCCGGAAGCGGTGAACGTCCCGATCCTGATGTACCATTACATCTCCGAACTGCCGGCAGACGCCGACGTTTACCGCCGCGACCTGACCGTCATCCCGGCGCGTTTTGAAGAACAATTGCAATACCTTCAGGCGCAGGGATACCAGAGTATTTTCTTGGCGGACATTTACGCCACGCTGACGACCGGCCAACCCTTGCCGGAAAAACCCATTGTGTTGACGTTTGACGACGGCTACAAGGACGCTTACACCGGCGCCCTGCCCCTGCTGCAAAAATACGGCTTCGTCGGTGAATTTTTCTTGTTGGCAACCCCCGCGCACTACGAATCGCCGCAATACCTTACCTGGGCCGACGTCCGTGCGATGGCCGACGCCGGAATGTCGATGCAGGCCCATGGCCGCGATCATTATGACTTGGGCGGTCGCTCTTATGACTTCCTGGTCTACCAAATCCTGGGGGCGAAAGAAGCCGTAGAGGCTCATTCAGGGCAACCCGTGCGCTTTTTCTGCTATCCCTCCGGGCGTTACGATCATGCGACGATCGCCGTGGTGGAATCCGCCGGTTATTGGGGCGCGGTGACGACAGCCTGGGGCACCGAGCTACGCCTGGATAACCGCTTCACCTGGCCGCGCATCCGCGTGAGGGGGGCCTGGTCGGTGGATTATTTCGCACACATTATGCAGCAGTTATCCCCATAAGCATTTGCCGGGATCAGATGGACACAAGACCGAAGAGGCTTACCGTGATCGCGGCTTCGCCACAGCGATGATGCGGCGTCTCGCCAGTGAGATTCGAGATTTTGATCTGGCAGCTCTCTCGCCTTTCAGTGTGGCCTATTATGAGCGGCTCGGATGGGAATTGTGGCGCGGTCCGCTGTGGATCAGAACAGAAGACGGTCCTCTGCCTTCCCCCGCTGATGAGGCAGTGATGATTCTTCGGCTCCCCCATACCCCCATTTTAGATTTGCGACAACCGCTTTCCGCCGAATGGCGCGAAGGCGAATTGTGGTAGCGGGTAAGCGTTAATGACAACCACCGGCGCTCTGCCGGTGTTTATAGCAGCATCAATTTTAGTTTCCGTGGTAAAATTGAAATAACGACGACGCTTATTTCAGCGGACTAAAATGATGGCATGGTCGGTGGAGCTGGTGCAGGCGCTTTCCGCCGCTGACCGTGCTGTGGGCTATTTGGGCGGCCTGGGGCAGATTCTCCCTAACCCATATTTGCTGATTCGGCCTTTGCAGCGCCAGGAGGCCGTCCTTTCATCGCGCATTGAAGGCACGCAGGCTTCGCTGTCCGATCTCTACATCTACGAAGGCGCGCACCGCACCGCCAGGTCTTTCCCCGACGATGTGCAAGAAGTCCACAATTACGTGCAGGCGTTGGAATATGGCCTGGATCAAGTGGCGCTGGGGATGCCGGTCTCGCTGCGGCTGGTGCGCGAACTGCACGCGATCTTGATGGATGGCGTGCGCGGCAACTGGAGCGGTCCGGGAGAGTTCCGCCGCACGCAAAACTGGATCGGCCCGACGGGCTGCCGTCTGGAAGAGGCCACTTTCGTCCCACCGCCTCCCGAAGCGTTGCCTGAGGTATTGAGCGCCTGGGAGCAGTTCTTGCATGCGCCATCGCCTCTGCCGCCGCTGGTACGGCTGGCGCTGACGCACTACCAGTTCGAGGCCATTCATCCCTTCCTGGACGGCAATGGGCGGGTGGGGCGTTTGTTGACTGTCCTGTTGTTGGTGGCCTGGGAGGTATTGCCGCAGCCGTTGTTGTATCTGAGCGCCTACTTTGAACGCCACCGTCAGATGTACTATGCGCTGCTGCTGGACGTGAGCCAGCGCGGCTCCTGGGAACTCTGGCTGCGCTACTTCTTGCACGGCGTCGTAGAGCAGAGCCAGATTGCGGTGAAACAGGGGCAGCGCCTGTTGGCGTTACATACGGCCTACCGCCTCCAATACGAGGATTCATCCAAGCTACTGGCGTTGATTGCCATGTTGTTTGAGAATCCTTTTGTGACCGGCACGATGGTGATCAACCAGTTGGACGTTTCCAGTGCGACGGCCTACCAATACCTGGCGCAGCTTGAGGACGACGGCGTTCTGCAGGAGATCACCGGGCGGAAGCGCGGGCGGCGCTACGTGGCGCGCAAGATTTTGGACGTGATCGAAGACACCGAATAGGAGCATACCATGACCGAGAACGAATTGGATGTATGGTTTCCACGTCCCCAACCGGTCGCTCCGACCGTGTTGGGCAACGTTGTCAGCGGCAGCCTGAGCCGGGGGCTGGAGGCGAAACTGTCGCCGGACCGCTTCGTCGAGGGATTGGCGGTAGGACGCTACGTCGTCGTGCGCGGGCAGACCGGGCGCCGCTTTTTCGGCATGATCACCGATGTGGCGCTGGAAACCCGCGCGCCGGAACTGGAACAGTCGCCGCCGGAGGACCCCGATGGCTTTCTGGCGCGGGTCTATCGCGGCACGCTGACCTATGGGCGCATTCACGTCACGCCGATGTTGGTCGTTGAAGACGGCGATGTGCGTCCCGCCAAGACCATTCCGAGCCACTTCACGCGGGTGTATGAGGCCACGCCGGAGGAAGTCGCGCAGGTTTTCGGCGATCCTGATGAACCCGGACGCTTCTACATCGGCGAGCCGCTGGAAATGGAAAACACGCGCATCGCCCTGGATTTGTCGCGCTTTGTGGAGCGCTCCAGCGGTATTTTCGGGAAAAGCGGCACCGGCAAGACGTTTCTCACGCGGATGGTGCTGGCCGGCATCATCCAGCAGAACGCCGCCGTTAACCTGATCTTCGACATGCACAACGAGTACGGCTGGAAGAGCCAGGACGAAGCGAAGCAGGACGTCAAAGGGCTGCGGCAACTTTTCTTCGATGGGCGGGTGAGCGTCTTTACCCTCGATCCCGAATCCTCGCAGCGGCGCGGTAGCAAAGTGGACTTCAAAGTCACCATCGGCTATGATCAACTGGAGCCGGAAGACCTGGAAATGCTGGCCCCGCTCTTCGGCTTCACCGAGGTTCAGACGAACGCGCTGTATATGCTGCGGCGGCGACTGGGAACTGCGTGGGTGCGCCGTCTGCTGGCGGAAGAGCCGGATGAAGACCTGATCGCCATTTTGGAAAACAATCAGCTTCACGAGGGCACGCTCGGCGCGATCAAGCGCAAACTGGAGCAGTTGCGCCGGTTCGAGTTCCTCGTGGATGAGGCTACCGACGATCCCATCGGGCGCATCCTGGATTACATCAACAGCAACGTCAGCGTGATTTTGGAGTTCGGCCGCTACGGGAACGCGCTGGAAGCCTACATCCTGGTGGCGAATTACATCACCCGGCGGATTCACAAAGCCTACGTGGATCGCAAAGAGTCGGCGCTGGGCGGCAAGGGCAGTGAACCGCGCCCCTTGGTCATCACCATCGAAGAAGCGCACAAGTTTCTGGATCCGGCGATTGCCCGCCACACCATTTTTGGCACGATTGCGCGGGAGATGCGCAAATACAATGTCACCCTGCTGGTGGTGGATCAACGACCGAGCGGTATCGACCCGGAGGTGATGAGCCAGATCGGCACGCGCGTGACGGCACTGTTGGACGAGGAGAACGACATCCGCGCTGTCTTCTCCGGCCTGGCAGGGACGGCAGCACTGCGCGAAGTTCTGGCGCGCCTGGAGACCCGGCAGCAGGCCATGATCCTGGGGCATGCCGTGCCGATGCCGATCGTCGTTCATACCCGCGATTATCGAGATTTGTACGGCGAGATCGCCGGAAGAGGCATCGACGTGGAGGATGCCACGGCTGCTTTGTTCGGATAGGGGTGGATGGTTAGAAATGGAAAATGTGCTATAGTGTTCTGTGCATGAACGTATAGGGCGACGGTGAGGGGAGAGATCTATGGATGGGGCGGCTTCATCCCCGGCAAATATCCTAATTGTCGATGATACTTTGTTCAATGTGCAGTTTTTGGCCGACATTTTGACCAGAGAAGGGTATGCAGTGCAGACTGCCACCTCTGGAGAATTGGCGCTCGAGGCGGTGCAAACGCTCGTCCCTAATTTGATTTTGTTGGACATCATGATGCCCGGTCTGTCCGGCTACGAAGTTTGCGAGCGTCTGAAGAGCCAGGAGAAGACATGCCACGTTCCGGTCATTTTCATCAGTGCGTTGAACCAGGAATTGGATAAAGTGCGCGCTTTTGCCGTCGGCGGGGTGGATTACATCAGCAAGCCTTTTCAAATCAAAGAAATCCTGGCGCGCATTGAAACACACCTGACCCTCCGTCGCTTGCAACAGCAGTTGGAAGAAAATAATGCCTCTTTGCAGCAGGAGATTGTCGAGCGTACTCGTGTTGAAGCAGACTTGCGTCACTACGTTGAGCGGCTGCGCATTTTGCGCGAAATTGACCAATCTATCGTTGCCGCACAGTCGCCGGAGACGATTGCTGTGGCGGCGATTGGACGTATTCGCCAACTTATTCCTGCCGCACGGGTTATCGTGATGGCGCTGACCAACAATGGGGTATGCAAGACACTCGCGGCAGAATCGAGCGGCGAACTGACCCTGGAGATCGATGAAAAAGTTTACCGGGAAGTCTTGGACAATTCCGTCCTGCGTGCGGGGCGGGTCCAAGGTATTCCAGATCTACGCGAATTAACCACGCTTTCCCCCTTGCAGCAGCGTCTGCTGTCCGCAGGTGTAGGCGCTTATATCATCGTGCCGCTGTTTGTGCACGATCAACTGGTGGGCACGCTTCACCTGGAGTCATGCCATCCTGCGGCGTTTGATGCAGCGCACATCACCATTGCTACCGAAGTGGCCGCTTCGTTGGCGATTGCGATCCACCAGGCGTATTTGTACGAGCTGGCGCAGCAGGAGATTGCCGAACGCACCCTGGCCGAGGAAGCGTTGCGTCAGCAGACCGTCGAATTGGAGGCGCGCAACGCGGAATTGGATGCTTTTGCGCACACAGTGGCACACGATCTGAAAACTCCCATCACCGCGTTGGTAGGATTCAGCGATTTGTTGCAGAGGCAATATATGCAGATGCCGCTCGATAAACTGGGTAGCACGCTGGGCATCATCGCCCAAAACGGGCGGCGGATGTCGAACATTATCAACGAATTGTTGCTGCTTGCCAGCGTCCGCAAGATGGATGACGTGCCTATGTACCCGTTGGATATGAAGCGCATCGTGATCGCCGTTCTCAAAGAGAGAGTGAATGATTTGTTGAAGACGTCTATGGCTCAGGTCATTCTATCTGAAACCTGGCCCCAGGCTTATGGATACGGACCGTGGATTGAGGAAGTGTGGCTCAACTATATCAGCAATGCCATCAAGTACGGTGGCAATCCTCCCCGCCTTGAGTTGGGGGCAACGCCGTTGCCCGATGGGATGGTGCGTTTCTGGGTGCGCGACAATGGCCGGGGTCTTACCCCAGATGAACAGAGTCAGCTCTTTACGGCGTTCACACGTCTGCAACAGACCTCGGTGGAGGGTCATGGATTGGGATTATCGATTGTGCAGCGGATTGTCACGAAACTGAGAGGGGGAGTGGGGGTCGAAAGCACGGTGGGGCAGGGAAGCGAGTTTTTCTTTACCCTGCCGTCGGTGTGGAACGCGGAGGTTCAGGCCTCCTGAGGGCGAGTATGGAACAGGCGATCTTCGAAAAACAGGGGCGATTCAAGACCTTTCCCCCTCTTGAACTGGTCTACATTGTCTACCGGCGTTTGTGTGAGCATGGCGTGCGTCCTACCTGCTTATGGGTGCAGGACAAAGTGTTGCGGCGCACGTTAGGTTTTTCACCGCCGCCTATCAGTCAGGTACAGACCCTGTTGTATGTCGGCGGTCAGCATAGGCGACACGGATTGGCGCGGATGCGTGCATTGGGCATCTCTGCGATCGTCAATCTGCGTCGAGAAGCTGACGATGCGCCGCGTGGCCTGGCGTTGGATCACTATCTATGGTTGCCGACCCCCGACGACGCTTCGCCGACGATGGAAGACCTGGTGCGAGGCGTGGATTTCATCGCGCAGCACATGGCTGCCGGGCATGGCGTGTACATCCACTGCGCATCGGGGGTGGGGCGCGCTCCGGCGATGGCTGCCGCTTATCTCGTGCATACCGGGATGGATGCAGCTCAAGCCTGGAACGCCATTCGCCGCACGCGGCCCTTTATTCGCCCGACGCCGCCGCAAATCGCCGCCCTTGACGTTTTTGCCGCGCATCACAGCAAACGAAAATTGTGCGCAAGCTGACAGCTTGCGGCAGAAACAAACTAGTTCTGCGCAGCACCAAGAGTTCCCCAGTGAAGGCTTGCCAGGGATTGTCAGATCCCGGCGTAGCGTGCCAGAACCGCGGATCTGGCGATCTGCTTCAAGCGGCGATCTGCTTCAAGCGGCGATCCGCTTTGAGCATGGCTAACGGGTGTGAAATTTCTGCCACGATGGACGAGCGGGTTGGGACCCGCGTGGCGTGACGAAAATCGCAGAAGGAAGGCAGCATAATGAATAAATCACAAACCGGTAAAAATGCCGCGTTGGACGCGCCGTACATCCAGGATAGAATACGGACGGCCAGTGAGCGCATTGTCGGCGATCCGTCGTTGACAGAAGATCTGTGCGATGCCGAAGCCCACACCCTGTTGCTCTGGGCTCAGGCAGAAGTCGAGCGGCTGGTGCTGGAGACTGTCGCTCTGGATGAGGACATGGCGTGGCAGGCGCTGGACCCGGCTCTGCGCACGCTCCGGCGCTACATCCGTCGCGTCGCCAGGTCGAGTGCGAACGCGGACGATCCTGCCACGAAGTTGCAGGCGCTGCTGATGTCACCCCCGGTCTATACCACGACCGCGTAATCGGCGTTGCCTATGACACGCGCTGCATCAGGTGGGGAAAAGAAGTCGTTGGGATGGAAGGAAGCGCTCATTGCGCTTTTCCTGGTGATTGTCGCATGGGCCGGCATCGATCTGTTGAGTGGAACGTCGAAACCGGTCGACACCTCCGAAGATGCCGGTATCCAGGTTTTCTTCACCACACCGCGCTACCCCGATAAAACTGCTTACCACCAGGGAGGCATGGATGAGAAGCTGACGGCGGCGCTCGATAGCGCCCAGAAAAGTGTGGACGTCGCGGCCTTCGAAATAGATCTGGAGGGGGTGACAGACGCGCTGATCCGCGCCCACCAACGGGGCGTCACCGTCCGCGTTGTAACGGATGCGGATTATGCGGAAGAACTGGGCCCAGAGCGCCTGTTGGCGGCGCAAATCCACGTTGTCTTTGACAACGGCGAACCGTTCATGCACAATAAATTCGTCGTCATTGACGGACGGCAGGTCTGGACCGGCTCCTGGAACCTCACGGATAGCTGTACCTATCGCAATAATAACAACGTTGTCGTTGTCAACTCGGCGCTTCTGGCGGAAAACTACACGACGGAATTTGAGGAGATGTTCGTCGATGGCAAATTCGGGGCCTTCTCTCCCGATAATACGCCCCATCCTGTCCTCACTGTTGCCGGTGTGCAGGTAGAAAATTTCCTTGAGCCTGAGGGCAACGCCCGCGCGCGGATCATTGAGCTGCTGAAGGGTGCGAAGTCCAGCATTGACGTGATGGCCTTCGTGTTCACCGATGACGATATTGCCGGCGCCATCATCGCGCGCCAGCGCGCCGGCGTCCCCGTGCGCATCGTCGTGGAAACGCGCAACGTGGATGCCGATGGCTCCGACGTAGCGTCATTTCAAAAGGCCGGCGTCGACATCGTATGGGATGGGAACCCCTACCTGATGCACCATAAGGTCATCGTGATCGACAACGCCGTGGTCATCACCGGCTCCTACAACTTCAGCATCAGCGCCGCCGAGCAGAACGACGAGAACGTCTTGATCCTGCACAGCGCGGAGATCGCCGGGCAGTATGCAGAGGAATTTGCCCGCGTATATCAACAGGCGCAAAGCGCTCCGTGAACCGCAGGCTCACAACACACTTGCGTAGACCTCCATCACGCGTTGTGTCATCAGTTCCTGGGTAAACTCCATTTCGACGCGCCGACGCGCGGCCTGTCCCATCCCGCGGCGTTTTTCGGGATCGTCCACCAACTTGCGTATGGCCGCCGCGAGCGCCGTCGGATCCTGTGGCGGAACCACCCAGCCGGTCACGCCCTCTTGGACCACCCACGAAGTCCCGCTTCCTACCTCGGTGCTCACGCAGGGCAACCCGGAAGCCATGGCTTCGAGCAGCACGGTGCCGAATGCTTCTGCGCGAGCGTTGGCAGGTAGAACGAAACAATGCGCGGCGTGATACTGCGCGGGCAAGTCCTCGTCCGGGATTTCACCCAGGAAACGCACCCGCTCGGTCAACCCCAGGCTGTTTGCCAGGGTTTCCCATTCAGCGTGCATAGGACCGGTGCCTACCACGTTCAGAGCCACATCCGGCAAGCTGGCGAGGGCATACAACAGCGTATCCAGGCCCTTGTAGTAGCGCAAGCGTCCCACAAAGAGCGCCGTCGGCGGGCCATCAAAAGGGGTGGGCGGCGGCGCAAACCGTCGCTGATCGACGCCCAGGGGAACCACCACACATTTTGCCTTGAGCGGTGCAAGCCACGGTGACGTGTCGATGTAGCGCGGGCTGGTGGCGATAATGCGCTGGGCATGTTTTAAGACTCCCCGCAGCAGCGGCGCATACAGGCGTAGCCAGCCTTGCTGGCGCACCACGTCAGAGTGGTGGGTGATGACCAATGGCGTATGGGCTTTGAACCACCACGCGCTGACCTCGCCCAACGGATAGGGCGAATGGACATGGACGACATCCGGTTTGAGCCGCGCGATGGTCAGCGGATGGCTTAGGCTCAAGGGCATGGAAGCTACCGTGGCCCAACGGCGGGATTTGATGACCTTGACGCCATGGATGTCCTCGATGTTGGTAGCCCTACCCGGATCGCACACCGCGACAATCACCTGATGTCCGGTGGCAGCCTGAGCTTCGGCCAGTACCTTGACATAGTTCTCAATGCCGCCCAAAACGGGGAAGTAGTCTTTGTAAATGTGAAGAATTTTCATTGTGATAGCTCGTATAGCTGAACTAATAACTTGTACTGATAATCCTCACGCCCCAACAACATACGCTTGACCTGGCGATAGGTCTCATCCTGACGGACATACCCTTGTTCCCAGAGCAGCCGTGTTGGCGGTTGCAACAAGAGCATGAGTTCGCGCGGAAGCTCACGTCGCGTGCGATCACGTCCCATAATCAAGATAAACACCCGCTTATGTGTAGGCGAATGTCCGCTGGCCAGGTCTTGGCGTATCTGATCGAGAACTTCGCTTGCTTCTTGACTGCCAAAGAAGTAATGAGATACTTCGGCATGGGTTTGTTTGTCAAAGTAGTAGCCGAACCCCATATCAACATCGCTAAAAATGACATCTCCGGGTTGTGCCTGAGTCAGAACATCCGCCACAACTTGTTCCGTAGGGACCGCATAAACAGGATTAAAGAAATTTCGCCCTACATAGTAATTGTAGCTACCATATCCCCATATACTCACCAACAAAATAGCAACGAATATAGTTATGCGGGGGCGTTTCAACGCACACAATCCGCTCGCCAACAGAAGTCCAAGAAAAGGGAAGGCAAAAAAAGTGCGATTTCCAATCCCAATAAAAGTAATCGTTGGGGTAATGAAAGTGATAACGGCGATGGTTCCCAACACAGGTAACAGTGTAAACAGCAAAACAAAAGATAGTCGGGAACCGTGCCAGGAGAGCGATGAGGATTGTCGTAGAAGGGCGCGAATACCGTAGATGAGCAATCCGGCACACAGGACATAACCTATCAGCGCTGGCAGTTCCCAGGGGAACATAGTCTCACCGGTTGTGAAAGACAAGAGTGGAAAAGCAAACTTGAACACAGTACCCAAAAAACTATGTGCCAGATCAGCTTCTATCAATCCATGCATCATGTGCGTTTGTCGATACCAGGCCGGCAGCCAGGGAAGGTAGATGACGCCTACACAAATCATACTTAAGAACCATGTCCGCACCCAACGTTTGTCGGGATGGATAAATAACAGATACAGGCATTGACAAACCAACAAAATGGCTGCCAGATAATCTGTATACAATAGCAGCATATTCACCACACCATATATTCCCCAACGTGTCCGGGTGGGAGATTCCAACAATTCCAGGTAGAAGAAAGTGGATGCCAGCCCCAACATAGTCGTCAGGGCATAATAACGCGCCATACGCGCATACATCAGCCAGAAAGGAGATAGAGCAATGACCAGCATAGCGACAAGGCCATAAACCGGTCCACCAACTTTACGTCCAATGTGGTAGAGCCAATATAGGGCCAAGAGCGCAAAAACCGCATTAGGAAATCGTACTGCAAAATCACTGTCACCAGCCAGTATCAGCCAATAGTGTTGAATGAGATGGAATAAAGGTGGGTGTACATCAACATAGGTGGGTGCCCCGGGGATCGCCCCCAGACTGGTCAAGATGCCGCGCACGCTCTGTTGATCAATATACACGTTGATAATCTCATCCCACCACAGCGCCCGTTCGCCTAGCCGGAAAAAAAGCAAAACGGCCGCCATAAGCAATACCCCCCACACTCCCCAACGCTCAACCCCTTTTTTGGCCTGCGATGGTTGTTCCATAGTATACATCTCAGTATACACCTCACTTATCTCTCCATCCGCAACCATGTTTTGATCCGATGGCTGATAATCATCCCTATCATTTGCAGCCCGATGATGAAAGCTTTCGATTTATTGCCGGTAGCCATAGATTGTCCTACCCGTCGTTGATAATTAACGGGAATTTGGACCACGCGCAGTTGGTGTTGCAGCGCCAATAAAATCATCTGTGGACCGAAATAGGAACCGCCAACAGTAAATTGTCCCTGAATTGTGTGTAATGCCGCGCGATGGATCAGACGCATGGTACACCCTACATCTGTAAGGTTAGTCGTGTTATACAGTATTTCGAGCATTTTGGCTACAGCCCAGTTGCCCCAACGTAAAAACCAACCCATATTGGCGTCTTTCCAAATGAATCCTTTAGCGGTGCGACTACCCAATACCAAATCCGCATCATCAGCATAGGCCAAAAGTTTGATAATATCTGTACCGCGAAACGTTCCATCTGGCTCTGAAAGAATCACATAATCTCCGGTCGCCTCGCGCAACCCGCATCGACATGCGAATCCATATCCCTGACAAGGTTCGTGAATCTCACGGGCGGAAGTCTGCGCCACCTCTGCGGACGTGCCCACAGCAGCATTATTGTTCACAACAATGATTTCATCTACATAGCCGGAACTCTCCAATTCCTGGATACTGTGACGGATGGAGTCCTTTTCATTATAGGTTGGTAAGATAACAGAGACAGTATGCCCTTTCCACATGCATGACCCCTCCAGGTAAGGTAAAAGGTAAACTTTTAGTCTTGTGAACACAGCAATTTTTTCAATGGCTTACCCCCTATTTCTTCCCTTCCCCCGTGCCAACGCGGGGGGAAGGGGCTTTTTGTGTGGGTTTTTGCAGGCGGGCGCAGTCCGCCTGCAAAAACCCTTTATTCTTCTCCCCCTCTCCAGCGTTTTCGCTGGGGAGGGGGCAGGGGGAATCTTCTCCCAGCACACAGTACTCACAGAACTAAACGGTTACAGTAAAAGCACAAGTGCATCCCCCACACTCACGCGTTTCTACGCGCAACAATGACATTATGCGCACATAAAATGCGCCGCACACCGGGGATGTGTTCAATGAGCCATTCTAGCTTTTGAAATAGGCTCAACAAACTTGGGGGTATGAAATCGGGAATAAATCCGGTTTGATAGGCTATGACACTGACAGGCAAATCGGATAAAGCCATCATGATCTCTGTGGCGGGGATCAGGCGCTCCTGGCCCGTGTCTTGTGGGACGCGCGCCATAATAATCGGCCAGTAAGGATTGTAAGGATTATGGTCCCAGTAGATTGTGACGCCTCCACGGCGCGTCACCCGTGACATCTCGCGGACAGTTGCTCGCACAGCATCAGGCTCGGCGACATGATGCAACATAGCTATACAGTAAACGACGTCAAAGGTTTCGTCAGGAAATGGCAAACAACCACTATTCCCCTGAACAGCCATGCCCTCTCTGCCCCGCATCACCTGCAACATCGCATAAGCTAAATCGATGCCGGTAACTTGCCAACCCTGAGCTTCAAGTCGCTCTGCCAGCCGACCTGTACCAGCGCCCACATCCAAAGCGCGCGTCATGCCTTGATGAGATTGCGTCAACAGAAATCGTTTTCGCTTTTCTATGTAATGCTCCACAACGTGAGAGGGCAAACTATGATCGTATTCGTCGGCAATTTTTTCGAATTGGAGGTTGCGCTTATTCAGCATAACGTATTGTAGTCAATTCAGCACCAGGATAAACGTTCGGCCGCTCTGTTCTCGGGTACTACATTCTTCCAGAATTTGCAGAGCGATGGTGAACGTGTAGCATTTTCATGGATCGATATAGCTCCAATGTCTTTAGAGCAGTATGACGCCATGAATATCCGCCGGCTTGCGCCAAACCCCGTTGACGCAAAGCGGCGCGCAAACCGGCATCCGTCAGCACCTGCCGCAGCGCGTCAGCGATGGATGCGGTTTGCGTCGGATCGAACAACACGGCTGCCTCGCCTGCCACCTCCGGTAGCGAGGACGTATGCGCACAGGCGACCGGTGTCCCGCAGGCCAGCGCCTCGATCACCGGCAGGCCGAAGCCCTCGTACAGGCTGGGGAAGACAAAAACGTCAGCCGCCGTATACAACGCCGGTAAATCTACGTCGGGCAACGGCCCTAGCCAGCACACACGGTCGTCGATGCCCAAAATCTGCGCGCGTTGACGCGGCTCCGGGTGTTGTGGCAGCCACGCCCCGGCGATGACGAGTGTATAGTCAGGCACTTCCGTCTGCACGGCGGCCCAGGCTTCAACCAGACGCACGAGGTTTTTGTGTGGTTTATTGCTTCCCAGGTATAAGAGAAACTTCTCCGGCAGGTTATAGCGCTCCCGCAACGCCGCAACGACGTTCGGCGGTTGCGGGGTGAAAGCCGGGTCGGCTGCCAGGGGAATGGTGACGAGGTGCGCCGGATCTATGCGGAAGTGGGTTAGAATATCCCGTCGTGTGGCTTCGGAAATGGCAAGGCAGTACTGTACTGCATGTAGAGCTGACCTGGTGGCCCACCGGAATACCCACCGGGCGCGAGGCGTGCTGTACATCGGGAATAAAATTGGAATAAGGTCGTAGAGCGTCAGCACGGTCGGCGTTCTGCTGTGGTAGGGCATCAAGTAGTAGGCGCTGTGATACACATCTGCTGTGTGTTGCCGCAGCAGGTGGGGGATTACCCATTGCTGGCGCAGTGAGAAAGGTGAGACAGCGACGGGTAAGCTGTGAACAGCCTCCCCAGAGGGCAAATCCAGTGGATGCACCGGATCGAAAAATACCGTGAGGTGTTCATCCGGTGCAAGTTGTGGAATCAGCGCGTGGGCGAGGTTCGTGACATACCGTCCGATGCCGGGGAAGTGTGGCGTCGCCGTGCGGGCATCTAGGACGTAGTGCGGCATGCGGATAGCACCTGCTCGTACACATACTTTGTCTCTTGTGCCGCCCGTCCCCACGAGAAACTTGCCGCGCGTTGCACCCCTAAGGCGCGCAGTTGGGCTTGTAACTCTTTGTCCTTGACGATGCGCCGCAACGCCTCGGCGATAGCTGCGTCGTCGGTGGGATCAAATGTCAACGCGGCCTCACCGACGACTTCCGGCAACGAGGAAGTATTGGAGCAGACCACGGGCGTGCCGCACGACATTGCTTCCAGCGGCGGCAGGCCAAATCCCTCGCACAGGCTGGGGAAGACAAGCGCCGTCGCGCCGCTATAGATCGCCGGCAAATCGGAATCCTGGATGTATCCGGAGATCAGGACACCGTCGCGCGCCGGACTGTTTTCCAGGGCGGCGAAGAAATCCCCGGTCAGCCAGCCCCGTTGACCGGCGATCACCAACGGAGGAACTTCCTTGGCCTGGTAAAGCGGCGCCCACGCACGCAACAGACGAGTCAGATTCTTACGCGGTTCAATCGTTCCCACGTACAGCAAATACTCCGGCGGAAAGTGATAGCGCGTCCGCATCGCTTCGACGACGGTGTGCAGTTGCGGTTCAAAGTGGGGACTGGCGGCTTCATAGATCACGGAGACTTTCTCCGGCGGAATGTGATAAGCCGCGATGACGTCGCGGCGCGTAGCTTCTGAGACGGCAATAATGTGATCGGCGCGCCGGCAATAGAGAGGCATCGTCATATTCAGATACCAACGGTTGAGCGGCTTGTGATGTTCAGGGAAAATACGGAAGATGAGGTCATGGACGGTCAACACGGTCGGCACATTTTTCAACGGCAAGACCAGGTGTTCGGTGGCATGGAAAAGCGCTGCGTCTGGGAGTAGCCGGTTGAAAGGAATATGCGCAAGTTGTCCCATCCACACCGCCATGCGCCAGGATTTATAGCCGAGGGCTACCGTGCGAGCAGGAACATGTTCCAATCCGGCCGGCATCGTGATGCCTTTTTCGCGGTTGTAGAACAGCGCCAACCGATGTGAGAGGCGCGGAAGCAAAGCCTGTGTCAGACTGGCGGCATAGCGCCCCAATCCTGCCCGTTGATGGACTGCGGCTGAAACGTCCACATAGATAGTCATAATGTTCCCTATTATACGCTCTATATCAATCGGGGCAAGCCTCTGGGGTATAGTGCCAATGATGGGGAGGACACTGTGGCCGGTCTCCGACCGTGCCCGCCTATGCCCTACGGTGGCTCGGTCGGAGACCGCCACAGCTCTTCAGGCACCATGATCAGATGAACGTCTTCCTTTTTCTCATAATCTGTCTTATGCCCAAGCCTCGGTTGCTTTTCTCCTGCTTTGCTTTTACAATAGAGTCATCTCTTGTTTTCGTAACTATTGCCGGGTGGCGAAGGGGACTTTGGGGATGGTGCATCATGGGGTTGACACTTCGGCCATAGACGATGACCCTCTCATCCTCTCAATCCCCTTTTCCTGGGGCAGGGGGATGGGCTTATAGAAACACGCCTATCGCGTTATCCAAGAGTCCTGTGCCTACCAAAATCCGCGCCAACCCTACTCTGGGGAATAAATTGCTGTGCCAGGTCGACTAGCCTGAATAGACACTTTTTTTCTTATGCCACGCGATGAAGGGAGAACACGATGCCGAGTAAGCTGGGAATTCATGGTATTTTGCCGGGCGAAACATTGAAAGTGCTGCGGAGCCTGTTGGCTGCCGGGGCGACGATGACCACCGTCAAATCCGTGGAAGGGATCGGCTGGTTGAAGGACGTGAAGGCACTCGATGCCAGGGTGCAAACGGTAGGACGCTACATGCGGGGTGCGGATCCCACTATCAACGTTGAAGGACCGCCGTTGGATGGCGACCTGCGCAAAACGGCGCGTCAGATGATGGACAGCTTGCTGCCCAAGTGGGCAATCCATCGCACCTATGTGGATTACTGGGAGCTGATCAACGAGCAGGATCCGGCGGGCGCAGAAGGGCATCGCCGCCTGGCCGAGTTGATGATCCACTGTATGGAAATTGCCGAGCAAGAGGGGTATAAACTCGCTTTGTTTTCCTACAGCATGGGCGTCCCCGAATGGGAGGAGATGGAAGCGATTGTCGCCACCGGCGTCTTTGCCAGGGCGAAGGCGGGTGGGCATGCACTCTCCCTGCACGAATATGCCTATCCGCTGAACGTATGGTTTGGCGAACCGCTGCCCGGTCGGCCCACGTACCCGGATCGCGGCCCGTTGGCCTGTCGCTATCGCTGGCTGTATGAAGATTTCCTGAAGCCGCGCAACGAGGTAATCCCGCTTTTCTTAACCGAAGTCAATCTGGCTAAGGACCTGCCGCGGGTCTCCGTTGAAGAGTGGATGCAGCAGATAACCTGGTACGATGCGCGGATACGAGAAGATTATTACGTCGTCGGGGCGCATCTGTTCTCCCTGGGTGGGGCGGGGGGATGGGATAACTACGACTTCACGCGCATGCTACCCGAGATGACCAAGTACATGATTTCGATCAAGGATACTCAGGACCCGACGTGGGAGGATGCCGACGTCGTTGCCCCTGGGGAGCCGCCGGTGATTCCCGAACCTGTCGAACCTATCCCACCGCAGCTCATTTCACCGTGCCAGCCCCGTGAGCCTTTTAGCCGCCATTATCTGCTTCTGCCGCCGGGCACGGACTGGAGCTGGATGGAAGCATGTCGCCTGTATTGGGAGACTTTTAACGTCACCATTGGCGCCAGCGCTGATGATGCCGCTTATGGCCCCGGCCTTAGCGAGCGTGTCGTCACCGCCGTTAATCCCGCGCTGTGGGGCGATGATCTCTGCGCTTTCTTCGCGGCGTATTATCCCGGTGTCACCTATGACCCGATCACCGCCGAGACGCCGCAAGAACTGGAAAGCATCTTGCGGCAGCGCGTTGAGCGCGGGCAACGTTTTGGGTCCCCATGATGTTGGCCGGCCCCTATTTTTACCAGGCGACACCGTGACGCCCGGCCTCGCCTGGTATTTTGGTTGACAAATCCCTTGATTTGTGTATACTTACGGTGCTGGGTAGGGAATAGAATCTTGACCCTTGATGCCGGTGTGTTATAATGATCAGACGCCGACGTAGCTCAAACGGCGGAGCATCCGCCTTGTAAGCGGAGGGTTGTGGGTTCGATTCCCACCGTCGGCTTGCTGGGCAGTTGTTCCGAGCGGCAAAGGAGACTGACTGTAAATCAGTTGGCGACACGCCTCCGGGGGTTCGAGTCCCTCACTGCCCACTGGTGGCAGTCTGCCCATGTAGCTCAGTCGGTAGAGCACTTTCTTGGTAAGAAAGGGGTCATCAGTTCAAATCTGATCATGGGCTTTGTTTGAGTGAGTGGGCAGACTTAAATGGCCCGTGGAGCAGCATTGAACGTAGGCGAGTAGCTCAATTTGGCAGAGCAACGGTCTCCAAAACCGTAGGTTGCGGGTTCAATTCCTGCCTCGCCTGTCTGAATCGAAATAAGACACCGCCGCACAAGGCGGTGTTTTAGAGTGTAAACCGGGTTGCGGAGGCGCTTGTGGCGGACGAGCAGAAGACGAAAAAAGAAAATCCGATCGTGGCGTATTTCAAAACGACGCGCGCGGAGTTGCGGAAGGTGCGTTGGCCCACACTGCAACAGGGCTGGGCGATGACCAAAATTGTTCTGCTGGTCACCGTGGCGATGGCGCTTTTCCTGGGGGTATTGGATTTCTTCTTTGGGTGGTTGTTGAGCAACCTCGTGACTCGAAATGTGCTGTACATCATTTTAAGCGTCGTCGTCGTCGTGGTGTTGCTTGGCGCTGCTTATTGGATCGGTCGGGGAGAAGAGGCATAGGCTTTTATGGAAGAACACCCGTACCTGGAAGAGGAAGATACGGCGCCGGACGAGTTTGAATCCGAGGATGAGCTTGAATCGCTGTCGGGGTTGGACATGCCGCCGGAATTGCTCTTGGAGCGGTTTGGGCTGGAGCAACCGCCGGCCACGGAAGATGCCGGCGGCCCGCCGTCCGAAGAACAAGCGCCCGAAGTTGTTGGCGTATTGCCGGAGCCTTTCGCCGACGAAGAAATCAAAGCCGAACCAGACGAGCGCGCCTGGTTTATCATTCATTGTTATTCGGGGTATGAGCACAAAGTCAAACACAATCTGGAACAGCGGATTGAGTCTATGGGGATGCAGGATTACATTTTCCAGGTCGTGGTCCCCACCGTGGAAGAGATTGAAATCAAGGATGGCAAGCGGCGCACCGTCGAACGGTGTCTCTACCCCGGTTACATCATGGTGCAGTTGTTGCTGACCGATGATTCCTGGTACGTGGTACGCAATACCCCAGGCGTGACCGGTTTCGTCGGTATGGGGAATACGCCGACCCCGTTGCGCACGGAGGCCGTGCAGGGCATTCTGCGCCGCATGGAAGCAACGGCCCCGCAGGTGCGGGCTACCTTCAAGCCGGGACAGAGGGTGCGCATCATCGAAGGGCCTTTTGCCGATTTTATCGGCATCGTCGATGACATTGATGAGGAACGCGCCAAAGTTCGGGTATTGGTATCTTTCTTCGGGCGTGAAACGCCGGTTGAGCTGGACTTTTTACAGGTAGAAAAAGCATAAGTGCGGGCCGTGCCCCTGGGTCCAGATGGAGGAAATTCATCCTTAACCGGCGATTTACCAGGAGTTGAATGAAAATTTCTGCCACAAGGAACACAGTTATTTTCTCTGTGAACTCTGTGTCCCCGGTGGTGATGAGGAGTATCAAGAATGGCGAAGAAGAAAATAAAGGCAGTGGTGAAATTACAGATTCAGGCGGGTAAGGCGAATCCTGCGCCGCCGATCGGGCCTGCTTTGGCCCAGCATGGCATCAACTTGATGGGCTTTTGCAAGGAATATAACGCGAAAACAGCCCATCTGGTAGGCAACGTGATTCCTGTGGAGATTACTATTTACCAGGATTCGTCGTTCTCCCTTGAATTGAAGACACCGCCTACGCCGGATCTGTTGCGCAAGGCTGCCGCGGTCCCCAAGGGATCGGCGGAGCCCAACCGTGATAAAGTCGGCAGTATCACGCGCCAGCAGTTGCATGAGATTGCCGAGATGAAAATGAAGGACTTGAATGCGAATGATATTGAGGGCGCCGAGATGATGGTTCGCGGCACCGCGCGTAGCATGGGCATTACGATTAAAGAATAGGCCCGCGCCAGTTGTCAGCAGTGGGAGGGATGGAATTCCCGTTATGACCACAAGGAGTGTTCCAATGTCTAAACGAGGGAAAAAATATCTGGAAGTGGTGAAAAAGGTCGACCGCGAGCGTTTCTACACACCTCAAGAAGCGGTCAAACTGGTCAAAGAAGTCAGTTATACTGCTTTTGATGGAACGGTTGAGTTGCACCTGCGCATGGGGCTGGACCCGCGGCGTTCGGAGCAGCAGATTCGTGGCGTCGTGCGCTTGCCCTACGGTTTGGGCAAGTCCGTGCGCGTGTTGGTGTTTGCCGCCGGTGAAGAGGCGCAAATTGCCCGTGACGCCGGCGCCGATTTCATCATCTCCGACGATGAAGGTATTCAGAAGATCCTGGGTGGCTGGGTAGATTTTGACATTGCCATTGCCGTCCCGGATATGATGCGCCAGGTCGGGCGTTTGGGGCGGGTGCTCGGACGCCGTGGCTTGATGCCCACGCCTAAAACCGGCACCGTGGTTCAGCCGGAAGACCTGCCCCGTGTAATCGATGAGGCTAAGGCCGGGCGTGTGGAATATCGCCTGGATCGTACTGCCAATATCCACTGCCCGATAGGGAAAGTGAGTTTCTCTGAAGAGCAGCTCCTCGGCAACCTGGCTACGCTTATGGAGGCCATTCGACGGGCAAAGCCGGCGGCCACGAAAGGGATCTACGTCAAGCGGGTCACGTTGGCACCTTCTATGGGGCCAGGCGTGAGGGTGGATGTGGCGCAAGCGCTGGAATTGGAGGGCATCAAGTAACCGCCGAACGCGCTGCCGCGCGTCATGGCTACATTGGATTGTTTGCTGAAGACAGCAGGGGCCGCTGAAGGCTTAATGCCCTGCCGAGGCAAGACCATTTCTATAGATAGGCTCGTCTGTGAGCACAATGGTCCTTGCATCGGTAGGCGCAAGGACTTTTTATTTTAGAGGAGGTGAGAAAGGTTGGCTATATCACGCGAACGAAAAGAAGAGTTGGTGGCTATTTACCGGCAACAATTGGCAGAGAGCAACGGCGTTGTGTTGGCAAGCTACACGGCGATTACCATGCCGCAGATGCAGGATTTACGTCGGCGTGCCCATGCACTGGATGGACAAGTCTTTGTGATCAAGAACACCCTGCTGGATGTGGTGTTAAAAGAGCAGGGAATTAAAGCGCCGCAAGATTTGCTCTCCGGCCCCACGATGGCCGCTTTTTGCCGTCGCGATGTTCCGCCTGTTACCAAATTGTTCCTCGATTTCACCAAAGAAATGGAAGAAGGGCGCTTCCAGGTGAAGGGGGGCATTATGGAAGGACGGATTCTGAGCCAGGCGCAGGCCCAGGCGCTCGCCGACTTGCCCAGCCGGGAGGTGCTGTTTAGCCAGGTCTTGCGCACGATCAATGCTCCTGCGACGCAGGTGGCCGGTGTTGTGGCCAGCGGCATACGCCAGGTTCTCAACGTGTTGCAAGCGTATGTCGATAAGCTCGAAGAAGCCGGCGGCGCCGCCGCTTCAGCGACGGCTTAATCCGCATTCATTACCACAAGCAAGTATCAATTAACCCGCAAGGTAAAAATGGAGGTTGAATTACAATGGCAGATTTAGCAAAATTGGTAGAAGAAATTAGTGCGTTGACGTTGCTCGAGGCCGCCGAGCTGGTGAAGAAGCTCGAGGAGAAACTGGGAGTGAGCGCCGCTGCGCCCGTTGCCATGATGGCCGCCGCTCCGGTTGCCGTCGAAGCTGAACCCGAAGAGGAGCAGACCGAATTCACCGTCCTCCTCAAGGACTTCGGCCCCAAGAAGATTGAGGTTATCAAGGTCGTCCGCCAACTCACGAATTTGGGACTGAAAGAGGCCAAGGAATTGGTCGAGAGCGCGCCCTCTAAAGTTTTGGAAGCCGTTGACAAGGGAACCGCCGAAGACGCCAAGTCCAAGCTGGAAGCCGCCGGCGCCGTTGTCGAACTCAAGTAAGATTCTCGAAACCGTTTCACTAGCGCATACCCCCTCCGCAGGAGGGGGTTTTGTCGTTAGCGCCGTCTTTCGGTTTCCGCCATGCTGTGCTATACTTTCCACAAGATAAAACAAGAGTGGCGCAGTTGTCTGTTTTTCACCGCGGAGGTTGCTGAGAACGCAGAGAAAACTCAGCTCCCAGAAAATCCCCTTTTCCCAGTAAACTGGGGGTAGGGGGTAAGCCATTGAAAATTGTTATGTTTACCAGACCAAAAGTTTGCCAGTAAACTATTGTAGAACAGGACATTGTGAAATATGGACAACCGAGATAACGAACCTATATCCGAAATGTTCATCGTGGACAAACTGCGCGCGGCGCTGCGGAATTTTATGGTCATTGAAGCCGTAAAAGTGCTTTCTAATGACCCCAAACCTCCCGTGCAGTTTACCGGACAACTTATTGCCGGTGATGAAGAAAATGACTTCACTGAGATTGTACAGCGCTTTGCCGAGTTGGGCTATACACCGCTTTTGATGCAGGCGGATGGCGAGTATCAGCTCCAGGCCATCCCGGTCGTTGCCCCGGAGAAGACCGACAAACCGTGGGTGAATTACCTGCTGTTCGGTCTCACGCTGCTGTCGATGCTGTTTGTGGGCGCGTTCCATGAAAACGTCGTCCCCCACCGTTTCGCGGACATCTGGCATGGATGGCCCTTCGCCCTGACGTTGCTCGCCATTCTGACCGCGCATGAACTGAGCCATTACTTTGTGGGACGACGTTATGCTTCCCCGGTCAGTTTGCCCTATTTCATCCCCATGCCGTTGCCGGGAAGTCTGGGAACGTTGGGAGCCATCATTTTCCAACGCGGCCCGATGCGCAGTCGCAAAGCGCTCTTCGATATTGGCGTCGCCGGACCGATCGGCGGGCTTATCGTCGCCATACCTTTGCTTATCCTCGGCCTGGCCCTATCCGAAGTCGGAACACCCTACGCTTTTATGGATGTTCCTCCAGGTGAACAGATTGAGGTGATGCAGGAAGGGAATTCGTTGCTTTACCTGGCCGCAAAGTACGTGGTCCACGGACGCATCCTGCCCGACAAGGCGACCGGCGAGGATGTATGGCTGTCGCCGCCAAGCGTCGGCGGATCCGTCGCCTTTGCCGCGTGGGTGGGGCTGTTGGTGACGATGTTCAACCTGTTCCCCATCGGTCAGTTGGACGGCGGGCACGTGGCTTACGCGATGTGGGGGCAAAAAGCCTGGAAAATAGCCCGCATCATGCTCACGGCCATCTGGGGATGGGGCATTTTATTGCTGCTGCGACAGAACTACGGCGGGATGACCTGGCTGATGATCGGCTTGCTGGGCCTCTTCATCGGCCCGCGTCATGCTCCCCCTCTGAACGATGTCACGCCGCTGGATGCGAAGCGTAAAGCGCTCGGTTGGGTAATGGTCATCGTCTTCTTCCTGCTCCTGGTGCCGATTCCCTGGACGACGATCACATTGTAAGCGGCCGGAAAACGGAAAGAGGATGTATTGACATCGCTCCCGGCCATGCCCACCCTCGGCATCGATGCCAGTCGCGCCCTCAGCGCCGCGCCGACCGGCACGGAGGGTTACTCCTATCACCTGATTCGGGCGCTATTGCCGCAGCTCACCCCCCATTATCGTATCAGGTTGTACTTTCGTTCCGCTCCCGATCCGGACGCCTTTCCCGGCACGGAGTTGTGCGTTATCCCTTTCCCGCGGCTGTGGACCCACGGCCGTCTGTCGTGGGAAATGCTGTGCCATCCACCCGATCTGCTTTTCGTCCCGGCGCATGTCCTGCCGCTCATCCGTCCCCGCCGAACGCTCGTCACCATCCACGACCTGGGCTATCGCTACTTCCCCGAAGCGCACCCCCGGCGGCAACGTCTGTACCTGGATTGGAGCACACGCTGGAATGCCCGCGCCGCCGGCCACATCCTCGCCGACTCCAACGCCACGCGAGATGCCCTGGTGCACGAGTATGGGATGACTGCCGCCACGATTACCGTCGCCTATCCCGGTTACACCAGTGACCTTGTGCCGGTGCGTGATGCGGATGCGCTGGTTGCCATGCGGATGCGCTATCATCTCCCCGGCCCATATATCCTCTTCCTGGGGCGGATTCAACCGCGCAAGAACCTGACGCGCCTGATCGAGGCTTTTGCACGCCTTGCGCCGGATAGACCGGACTTGACGTTGGTGCTCGCCGGGCCGACGGGCTGGTTGGCTGAACCGATCTGTGCCCGGGTGCGCGAACTGGGGTTGGAGACGCGGGTGCTTTTCCCCGGTTACATCGCCGAAGCTGACAAGGCCGCGTTGATCTCCGGCGCGCAGGTCTTCGCCTATCCCTCGCTGTACGAAGGGTTTGGGTTCCCCGTGTTAGAAGCCCAGGCGTGCGGCGTTCCGCTCCTGGCGAGCAACACGTCGAGCCTACCGGAAGTGGTGGGCGATGGCGGTCTGCTGGTGGATCCGCTGGACGTGACGGCTATCGCGGCGGGACTGGCACGGCTGTTGGACGACGTGCTGCTGCGGCGCACACTAATTGCGCTTGGGGCGGCGAACCTGCGCCGTTTCTCGTGGAAAGCCACCGCCGACACCGTTTCAGCCATCATCGCCGACCTTTTGTGCGTAAACTTTTAGTATTTATTCAGAACCTGGCAGGGGTGGCTGAATAGTTACAACTTTTGTATCTATTCAGGTTTGTAAACCTGGCGAAGCCACTTGTTCCCTATAGCAGGTCCTGCACAGATTTTGGTATACCAGGTGCTCTTGGATGACGAGATACTCATGTTTCTATAAGCCCATCCCCCCTGCTCCCCAGGAAGGGGGATTTTTGTAAGGGGTGTGGCGGGCAGCGAAGCTGCCCGCCACACCCCCTCTTTTTCGCCCCCTTCTCCCCCGCTGGCGGGGGAGAAGGGGGTTGGGGGATGAGAGGGTCAGCGCCTATAGCCGAAGTGTCAACCTATTATGCACCATCCCCCAAGTCCCGTTTGCCACCTGGCAGGGGTGGCTGAATAGTTACAACTTTTAGTCTTGTGAACAGGACGCAACCGTTTGCTCCGTTGACTGTGCTGGAATAAACAAAAATATCCCAAATAAAATTTGGGATATTTGGGATAATATTTGGGTTTCGGTTCGGGCAGAGTCGGCTACGCCAGCCGCAGTCCTGGCTCGATATCGAGATCCCAACCGGCGCGCACCCCGGCCTGATAGCGATAGGTACCGGCGGCGGCAACCATGGCGGCGTTGTCGGTGCAGAGGACGGAAGGCAACGTGTAGACGGGGACATTCACCCGGGCGCGGGTCGCCGCGCGCAGTGAAGCGTTGGCCGAGACGCCCCCGGAGAGGAGTACCTCCTGCGCGCCGCTGGTCCTGGCTGCCTGTGCGGTTTTCTCGGCCAGCACTTCGACCACCGCGGCTTGAAATGCAGCGGCTATGTCGGCGACAAAGCGAGGGGGGCGCGGGCCGTTGAAACGCTGCAACGTGCGCAACACCGCTGTTTTCAATCCACTGAAGCTGAAATCGTAGGTGCCCGGCAGCCAGGCGCGCGGAAAATCGAACGCGCGCGGGTTCCCTTGCCGTGCGACCTTCTCAATGGCGGGACCGCCCGGATAGTCGAGTTCCAGCAGTCGCGCCACCTTGTCGAACGCCTCGCCGGCGGCGTCATCCAAGGTACTGCCGAGACATGTGTAATCCCCGTGATGGTGCATCACGATCAACTCTGTGTGCCCCCCGGAGACGATGAGGGTCAGAAGAGGAAAGGTCAACTCGTCGCCGGACGCACTGCCTTCCACACCGGTGCGCAGCCAGTGAGCATACATGTGGGCTTCCAGGTGATTGATGGGGACGAGCGGCAACCCTTTCCCCAACGCTGCGCCCTTTGCAAAGTTCAACCCCACGAGCAGCGATCCGGGCAATCCCGGCCCATACGTCACGGCGATAGCGTCCATATCCTCCCACCCCACATGGGCGTCGCGGAGCGCTTGCTCGACGACGGGCGCGATGGCTTCGACGTGCGCGCGCGAGGCCAACTCCGGGAAAACCCCTCCAAATGGCGCGTGCAAATCCACCTGCGAGGCGATCACATTTGAAAGGATGGTGCAGCCATCCTCTACCACTGCCGCTGCCGTCTCATCACACGAGGTTTCGATCCCTAAAACTCGCATGGTTCCATGGATCCTTCACTTTCAGACCTGACAGGTCTGTGAATCGTATCTATTCAGGCGCGTAAACCTGACGAAGCCACTTATTCCCTATACCAGGTTTGGCGTAGACTTGGGTAGGCCAGGTGCTTCTGTATGGCAAGATATTCGTGTTTCTATCAGCCCATCCCCCCTGCCCCCCTTCCCCCCAGGAAGGGGGATTTTGGGTGGGGGTGTCGCCACACCCCCCTTTTGCCCCCTTCTTCCCCGCTGGCGGGGGAGAAGGGGGTTGGGGGATGAGAGGGTCAGCACCTGCCGCAGGGGTAACCTATTATGTGCCCTCCCCAAACTCCCGTTCGTAACCTGGCAAAGGGGGCTGAATAGTTACTGTGAATCTACCTGCATCGGCACAACCAGGTCATAAGGATAAGCGGTGAGGTTGCAGACATGGCCGTGTTCATCCAACCACAAGGTGTCCTCGATGCGGCAGCCCATCCCCTGGTCGGGATAGTACAACCCCGGTTCGAGGGTGAAGACGTGGCCCGGCGTAAGGCATGTGATGTTTCCCGCATGGTCGAAGAACGAGGGCGCCTCGTGGATGTCCAGGCCAACGCCGTGCCCCAGGCCGTGGACATAACCCTTCAGTGTCTGCGGGTCGCTGCCGATGGTGGGATGTCCACGTGCCTCGAAAAAGGCGCAGGCCATTTGCTGGTAGACGCGGGTCTCCGTACCGGCCTGTAAGGCGGGCCTGAGATGCGCCACGCAATCCATCACATCGCGGTACAGGCGGGTGGCGGCTTCCGGCGCGTATCCCAGGCAGAAGGTGCGCGTCATGTCGAAAAAGTAGCCGCCCGGCTCGCGGGGATAGATGTCGAAGATGATGGTCTCGCCCAGACGCAGCGGCATATCGAACGTGCCGTGATTGTGCGGTACGGCGGCGTCCCGCCCGGCGGCGAAAATGAAACCCTCGGCATCTTCTAACCCCTGCAAGGTGATAAGGCGGTGGATATGGGCATGGACGTCGCCGACGGTGAGCGCGCGATTGTCGTCAGTGTGGCGCAGGGTCTCGTCGTCGCCGACGGGGTGCTGTTGCAGGAACGCGACCGTCTCGCGCACGACTGCGGCAGTACGACGGCCCACGTCACGGATACGGGCGACTTCGGCGGCATCTTTCGTCGCGCGCGCTTCCTCGAGGAGATTGTTGTCGATCTCACCCACAATGATGACGCCGGGAAGCGCTGCATCCAACGCTTTGAGAAAGGTGTAGGCGCTGCCTTGATCCTGATAGCCGTAAACGCCGACGCGCCCGGTCACGCCCAAATCGTCGAAGATGGCGGCCTGGTAGGCCACGGAGGCAGCTAAAACATCGCCGCCGTGCTGTTCCAGCCGCTCGCTGTAGAGGTAGCGGGTGTTGAGGATCACCGGGTAGCCGGCCACGGCAGCCTCCTCGCGTTCGATGGGGCTGACGATGAGATACGGCACGGCGTCGCGCTTCTTCACGATAAGCGCCTGCGTCAGAGGCGCACCGTTGAGCAGATAGATGAGAGGCGGGTTGCCCGCTGTCTTGCCGCTGACGACGATAGCGTCGAGGTCGCGGACTGCCATCAGCCTGTCCAAATCACATTGCATAGTCTGAACCTTTCACAACTCTAGGACTTACGCCAAACGTATCTATTCAGGCTAGTCAACCTGGCGAAGCCACTTATTCCCTATGCCAGGTTTAGCACGGATTTTGGCATGCGGAGTGCTGGGGGATGACAAGATAGGCATGTTTCTATGTGCCCATCCCCCCACTTTTTTTGCCCCCTTATGCACCCTCCCCGAAGTCCCATTCGCCACCTGGCAAGAGTGGCTGAATAGTTACCACAAAACTATGGTTTGGGGTCACCGCAACAGACCTGTCAGGTTTGCCAAACCTGACAGGTCTAGGAAACACTCTCGCCTTACCACTCATGTGCGGAAGTCCTATGGCCAAGATTACGGTGATGATAGCACCGAAACGAAGCTCTGCAAGTTTGAAGGAGACGCTCTGCAAACACGAAAACGACTATTCGACTATAAGACTAACGACTCAGGACTCACGCAAGCCTGGCTCGAATCAAGTGGCGGAGGATTTGTAGTGACGCCTTCAGGCGTCTCTTAGGAGCTAAGAACGGCTGAAGCCGTCACTACAAACGGAAATTTGCGTAAGCCCTAGACTATGAGACTCTTTTCGAAGGAGGTCTTGACCGCGGGTTTGAACTTTGGGTTGTCGGTTATTCTGCCGGTGTTATAATGGGGGTGCAGTAGCCGTGGGGATGGCCCCCAGAAAGAGGTCGAGACACTGGAAGGAAAACAGTCCATGCTACGTGCCGAACTGAAGCGAAACTTGTTACCCATGGCCCTTATCGCGCTCGGATGCTTGATTCTTCTAGCCATCGTCTTTTTCCTGTTTCGTTCACAGTGGGAGATGGTCGGGTGGGTGCTGGTTGGATCGCTTATGATCGGCGCCGGTGTGCTCGGCATTGTCATCACCCGCCCGAAAAACAAAAACCCCGCCGGTGACGAATCGGCCCCGGCATCCTCGGTTCCCCCGTCCCCGCCGACAGCGCCGCAGCATTCCGCCGTCGGTGGGTGGAAAATCACCACCCCTACACCCGGACCGGAGGGGAAAGCGGTCATTCCCAAACCGTGGATTATCGGCGGGAGCGTGCTTTTGGCGAGCGGTGTTTTGTTGCTGTTGTGTAACCTGGCGACAACCGTATTATCTCTGTTTACCGTCCGCGAAACTCAAATCATCGATTGTCGGGAGGCCCCTCTTTATGCTGAGGAAGGCTGGAAGTTCGTGTCGTCGTATTCCTACAGTGCCGACGATGCTGTTGCCGGCGAGACAATCCGCACCGCTTGCGTGATGGAACAAGAGCGCTTTGTGTGGGACAAGGATAAACGCTCTTCCAGGGATGAAGGCGATGCCGAAGACGAATTTGCGCCGGAGGCTGATCTCACCCCGGAAGGTGATGCGTCCGCCGATGACTTTGCTCCTGCTCTCTATGTGACGCCGATGCGGACGCCTTTGGTCCAACCGCTGGCGACACCATCACCTTGGTCCTCGCCTACGGGCTGGAGCGCCACTTCGCCGTTGTCGACCGCGACACCGCCGTCGTCGTTGGCCCCTTAGCCACGGCTACGCCGCTTCAGCCTCCTGTACAGCAACGCCGACCCCGCGCCTCGACTGACCGTCTGTGAAGCTGCAGCGGAAGATGGCTACTTCACCTATGTCCAACCTATGTCCGAACCTATGTCCGAACCTATGTCCGATGATTCTTCTATCCTCTCGAACGTCGGCGCGATTTCTCGAGGCGCATGCATGTCTTTCAGCAACCCCCGTTAGATTTTCAGCGTCGGCGATCTCTGCGGTGCAAAGGTCATCCTGGTCGAAAGTACAGGGCGGAATTTATTCTTATGGGCAATGTCCCTTTGCCGTGTTTCGTTTATAATGGACTTGTCTTATGGGTAACATAATAGGGCGAAGGGGCAATTCGCCCTACAAAACGAACTCTTTATACGAGGAGGTCTCATGACCACAGTTCAAGTTTCACACGTCAGCAAGTCTTTTGGCAACGTCAAAGCGGTGCAGGACGTCTCTTTCGAGGTTTACCCCGGTGAGGTGTTCGGTCTGTTGGGGCCGAACGGCGCCGGCAAGACGACGACGATCCGCATGATACTGGATATTTTCCGCCCTGACGGTGGCGAGGTCACGATCTTTGACGGCAAACTGACCGAGGAGAAAAAGAATCGCATCGGCTACATGCCGGAGGAACGCGGCCTATACAAAGACCTGAAGCTCGAACCGACATTGATCTTCCTGGCGACGCTCAAGGGCCTCGACGAGGCCACGGCGCGTGCGCGATTAGGTTCCTGGCTGGAGCGCTTTGATCTCCAGGATTATCGTCAGCAGAAGGTGCAAAACCTCAGCAAAGGGATGCAGCAGAAAGCGCAACTGATCGCTACCCTGCTCCACGATCCCGATCTCCTGGTGGTCGATGAACCGTTCGCCGGGCTGGATCCGCTGAACACGCGACTGGTGAAAGACATCATCGAGGAATTGCGTCAGCAGGGCAAGACGGTCATCATGTCGGCGCACCAGATGCACCAGGTGGAGGCGTTGTGCAACCGCATCGTGCTCATCGACCACGGGCGCAACGTCCTCTACGGCGAAGTGGACAAGATCAAGCGCGACTTTGCCGGCAATGCGCTGACCATCGAAGGCCAGGGCGATTTCACGAATCTGCCCGGTGTTTTGGAAGCGCGCCATCACAACGGGACGTGGAGCCTGACGTTGGGCACAGGGGTGGATTCACAGGACGTGCTGCGGGCGATTATGCGTCGGGACGGCGTTAAACTGGAGCGCTTTGAGATCGCCGAGCCATCGCTCGAAGACATCTTCGTCACCGTGGTGCAGCGCGCCGAACAGGAGGAGGCGACGTATGCATAGTTTGTGGTTGATCGCCAAACACGAATACCTGAAAATTGTCCAAAAGAAGTCGTTTCTGGTGGGAACGTTGTGGATGCCGGCGATGATCATCATCGTGATGGTCGTCAGCATTCTCGCCACGCTGGGTCAACGCGGAAGCCTGCCGTTGGGTTATGTGGACTACACGGGCCTCCTCAGAGATACGGTGACACTGCCCTCGGGTGAGGACGGGCGAGCGCCGGTAGCGATACAGGCTCTACCCGACGAGGATGCGGCGCGCGCGGCGTTGGAAGCCGGGGAGATTCAGGCGTACTATGTGGTTCCTGCGGATTATGTGCAATCGGGGAATGTACAGCTTGTTTACCTCAACCGGCGCCCCGGCGAAGTGGCGCAGGATGACTTCAGGAGTTTTCTGTGCGCCAACTTGCTCGTCGAACATCCCGCCGATATCCAGCAGCGCATGGTGGAAGGTGCCTCGATCACTTTCCGCTCCAGTGATGGCAGTCAGGAGATCGAAAGCGGGAATGTGCTCGACTTCATGGTGCCATACATCACGACCTTCTTCTTCATCTTTGCTGTGATGAACTCCGGCAGCTACATGCTTCAGGCCATCACCGACGAGAAAGAGAATCGCACTATCGAAGTACTGGCGACCTCGGTGCGGCCGGGCGAACTGATCGGCGGCAAGGCGGTGGGATTGATGAGCGTGGGACTGACGCAGTTGGGAATATGGCTCCTGACGGGCGTGCTCGCGTTGTTCGTCGCTTCATTCTTTATGACGGAAGTGCAAGAGGTGCGCATCCCGTGGGCCCTGCTCGGCGTCGTCGCGCTTTTCTTCCTGCCGGCTTATGCCTTGACCGCCGGGATGATGACGGCGGTGGGCGGTATGGTCTCCGACCTGCGCCAGGGGCAACAAATCACAGGTATCCTGAACATGTTCTTTGTGCTGCCGTTGTTTTTCATCACGCTGATCATGGCGAAACCCAATAGTCCGCTGATCGTGGCGCTGACGCTATTCCCGACGACAGCCTTCGTCACCATCACCATGCGCTGGGCCGTCACCACGGTGCCGCTGTGGCAACTGGGCCTCAGTTGGGTGCTGTTGGTCGCGTCTGCCACGGCGAGTGTGAGGGTTGCGACGCGCATCTTCCGCCTGGGGATGTTGCACTATGGGCAATCATTGCGGGTTAAAACCCTCATCACTTTGCTGCGCACCGAGCGGCCATGAAGGAGGATAAGCGATGCGTAACATTGGGTTAGTCATCAAAAACGAAATTCGCAATACGATTGGCAAGCCCTCGTTTTGGGTCACGACATTCTTACTGCCTGCTCTCATTATGATCTTTACCTTCGGGGCGCAATTCTTCAGCCAGCGCGCGATTGAGCAAGAAGAGGATGTGCTTGCCGATGCGGGACAAGACGCCACGCTGGCGATTGGTTATGTGGATCACGCCGGCCTGATTAGCCGCCTGCCGCCCGGCATCCCGGAGACGTTCGTGCGCGCGTTCCCCGACGAAGAGACCGCGCGCGCGGCGTTGTTGGGTGGAGAACTGCGGGAATACTACATCATTCCGGCGGATTACATCGCTACCGGCAACCTCGTCGCGATAGAGCGAGAGTTTGCGCCGCTCGGCAACATCGGCAGCACCGACGTTTTCCAGTACGTGATCAGCTTCAATCTGGTGGGTGATGAGACGATCGCCAGACGGGTGGCTAATCCCATCGCCAACGTCGATACTATCGCTCTGGCAGCCGAAGGTACCAACGCCACGGCTGACTACGGAACCCGTTTTTTGGTCGGCTACGGCGTGCTCTTCATCTTTTACTTTGTGCTGACGATGAGCAGCAGCTTTATGCTGCGCAGCGTCTCCCAGGAGAAAGAGAACCAGACGGTGGAAGTGCTGTTGGTCAGCCTGCGTCCGCGCGATCTGATGTTGGGAAAAGTGCTCGGTCTGGGGGCGGTGGCGTTGCTGCAGATGGCGATCTGGCTGGGCGGCAGTTACCTGACGTTGACGCGGGGCGGCTCGGCGCTGGCGTCGTTCGGCATTATGGTCGGCAATATCACCTTGCCGCAAGGGTTTGTGGTGTGGGGCTTGCTCTACTTTATCCTCGGCTACATCCTCTATGCTTCGATTCTGGGCGCCATCGGCGCGTTGGCGCCGAGCGCCCGTGAAACCGGGTCATTCACCTTCATGGTGATGGTGCCGATGATGCTTCCGCTGTTTTTGAGCAACGCCTTTGTCGAAACGCCGAACGGCTTGCTGGCGACCATCGTGAGCCTCTTTCCGCTGACCGCACCCACATCGATGCTGCCGCGTCTGGCGGCGGGCGGCGTGCCGTTGTGGCAGCCGTTGGTCGGCCTGGTGATATTGGCGGCGACGGCCTACCTCTTCGTCCTGGTCGCCGCGCGCTTTTTCCGCGCCGACACACTGCTTTCCAGCGCGAGCATGAGCTGGCAGCGGGTACGGGAGGAATTCAAGAAAGGGAGTCAGGAGTAAGAAGCAAGGAGCAAGAAATAAGGGTAGGGTAGGAGCAGGAAATTGGGATTTATTCAATCGGACTTCTTACTTCGTACTCCCTACTCCCTACTTCAAAATATAGTATGTCCCCCGTTTCTCGCCGATTTTGAGCAGCACGCCGCGCTCGACCATGTCAGCCAGATCGAGGCGCAGGGTTTCGGCAGTCACGTCGGGGCAGAGCGCCTGGTAATCGCGGTTGGTGATGCGATCATTCTGTTGCAGGTAGGCCAGGGCCTTGGCCTGACGCTCGTTCATCGTCAGGTCCGCGCTGACAGGCAACAGGGGCGCGCGCTGCCGACTGCTCTCGAAGATGACGGTGAAGGCATATTCCTGGGCGCGGAACTGGGGTGGGGGATGACCTGCGTTCACCATATCCTGGATCATCAGGTCCACGCCAAGTCCTAATTCCTCGATGTAGCCCCATTGGAACAGGCCGTTGACGAGGCGTGGATTGCGCGAAAAATGCTCGTCCACAATGTTATCAACGGTGATGTAACCCGGTAGTCCGCCAGGACTCGAAATCTCCAGCCGGTCGGCGAACATACGTACTTCGATGGCCCGTCCGCGCAGGCGATAATCGCGGTGTGCCACGGCGTTGACCAGCGCCTCGCGGATGGCAGTCGGCGGGTATTGCCACTGCTCGCGGCGCTCCAGGCCGTGCACTACCGCCCCGACGCGAATCTCGGCCTGTAAAATGTCCCACGCGCGCTGAATGATATGCGCCAGAGGGCCGTTGAACTCCACACGCCGTCCGTAACCCGCTTCCCCACTCTCCTTGTGGACCTGCGTACCGTCAAAACGCACGAAGGTCAGTCCACTGCGGGGGATGAACGCCTGCGGATTCTTGCCGAATAAGAGGATGCCTGCTACCGTCGGTTGGCCGCCGGGCAGCAGCCACCCCATCTCCACGAGCATATCATCGAGGGGACGGCTCAAGGGACGGCCCTGGCGTTTCTCCCACATCTCGACAAATTCGCGCAGGATGTCGGCGTCGAAATCGTCGCGTGTGGCGCCGGGGACCGGCTCGGCTTCGTATTCACCGGTCGAACGACTGGCGACGATCTGCTGCAACTGTTCTCCGGTCAACAGGCGGTTCTCTGCACCGGTGCGCACGAGCACCCGGCCATCGTGCAAGGTATGTAGTTCGGCGCTGCGTTGCACGCGCCCCACGAAGACAAACGCCCCTCCGCTCTCTATCTGTTCCCACGTGACGGGGATAGGCGGACGGCAGAGCCTCTCGGCCTGTTGTACCACTTCACCGAACTCTTCGGGGTAGAAATCGCCGGTAGGCGCGCCATTTTCGTCGACGCCGATGTAAAGCGCGCCGCCGTCGGCATTGGCGAACGCGATCAGCGTTTCAGCCAGCAGCGTGGCATCCGCCGTAGGTAACAGCGCCGTCAGTTGGCCGGAATGAGGCTGAATGGTGTCGCGCATCGTTACGCTCCTTCGAAAATAGCCCCAGAGCACCCAGAGTTCACAAGTTAATGTGAAATTCCTCTGAGAATAAACCACTAATCTCGCTAATCCACGTGAATCTTGCTTAACTCTGGCTTAAAAATTAGCGCAGATTCGCGTGATTCGCGGTCGTGCGACGAGTCCATCGTGGCAGAAATTTCACCCCCGTTAGCCATGCTCGAAGCGGATCGCCGCTTGAAGCGGATCGCCAGATCCGCGGTTCTGGCGCGCTACGCCGGGATTGACGATCCCTGGCAAGCATGAACTGGGGAACTATTTGTGCCGCGCAGTCCTAGATGTCTATATCGACGGCTTCGGCATCGTCGCTGTTGTCATCGCCATGGCCGGTGTTGTCGTGAAGGTTCTCATCGCCGCCGTTGGGCGCGCCGTTGCCACCATTTTCACCGCCGCTGGGCAGGCGGGCAAGGGTGGCGACGCGGTCGCCATCACTCAAATTGATCATCTGCACACCGCGGGTGTAGCGCCCCATCTTGGGGATTTTGTCCACGCGGGTGCGCAAGACGATGCCGTTTTCTGACATCAGCGTCACCTCATCTTCATCCTGGACGACGCGCCCATCCACCACCGGCCCGGTTTTGTCGTTGACGCGATAGGCGTAGACGCCTTTGCCGCCGCGACCCTGCGTGCGGAATTCGTCCAGCGCCGTGCAACGCCCGAAACCTTTCCCCGAAGCCAGGAAGAGCGCCCCGTTCGGTTCCACGACTTCAGCGATGGTCAGGCGGTCGTTTTCTTGCAGTCGGATAGCGCTGACGCCTGCTGCCGTGCGCCCCATCGGGCGCACATCCTGCTCGTTGAAACGCAGCCCCATCCCCTGTTCCGTCACCAGAATGAGATCATCATTGCCCTGCGTCAGCCGCACCCAGCCTAACTCGTCGCCATCGTTGAGCGAGATGGCAATCAGACCGCTGGGGCGCACGCCGTTGAACTCGGACAGGGCAACGCGCTTGATGCGTCCCCGGCGGGTGACCATGGATAGATACCGGGCGTCGTCGAAGGTGGCGACGGGTACGACGGCGGTGACATGCTCTTCGGCTTCTATCGCCAGAATGCCGGCGATGAGCGACCCCTTGGACGTGCGGCCGGCGTCGGGAATCTGGTAGACTTTTTCCTGGTAGACTTTGCCCTTGTCGGTGAAGAACAGCACAGTGTCGTGGCTGTGGGCCGAAAGCAGGGTGGTGATCTCGTCCTCGTCGCCGGTTGTCATGCCGATCACTCCGCGTCCGCCGCGTTCCTGGGCGCGGAAGACCGTCCAGGGCATACGCTTGATGTAGCCGCGCTGGGTGATGGAAATCAGAACGCTTTCCTCCTCGACCAGGTCCTCGGCGTCGATGGAAGCGTCGGCTTGGGGGCGGATGACGGTGCGGCGCGGATCGCCGTAACGCTCGCGCAACTCGATCAAATCCTGACGAATGACCTGGCGCTGTTGCAGCGGTGAGGCCAGCAGTCCTTCGAGATAGGAAATCGTCTTGAGCAGCTCGGCGTACTCCTCCTCGAGTTTCTGACGTTCCAGCCCGGTGAGCCGGCGCAACTGCATGTCGAGAATCGCCTGCGCCTGCACCTCGGTTAATCCAAAGCCGGCCATCAACCGGTCACGGGCGACATCCACATCCGGCGATTCGCGGATCGTTCTGATGATCTCGTCCAGGTGGTCGAGGGCAATGAGCAGGCCCTCGACGATGTGGGCACGGGCCTGCGCCTTGTTCAGGTCGTACTGGGAGCGGCGCACCAGCACTTCGATGCGGTGGTCAAGGAAGACCTGGAGCAGTCGTCGCAGCGGCAAGATGCGCGGCACACCGTCCACCAGCGCCAACAGTTGGATGCCGAAGGTGGATTGCAGCGGCGTGTGTTTGTAGAGGCGATTGAGCGCCTTCTGCGGTTGCACGCCGCGCTTGAGTTCGATGATGATGCTCATCCCGCGCTTGTCCGATTCGTCACGCAGGTCGCCGATCTCATCCAGCTTGCCCTCACGGACAAGCGCCGCAATGCGTTCCAGCAGGCTCGATTTGTTGAGCTGGTAGGGGATTTCGGTGATGACGATGCGGAAGCGCCCGCCATGCATTTCTTCGATGTTGGCGACGGCGCGCACGATGGCCTTGCCGCGCCCGGTGGCATAGGCTTTGGTGATCGGCTCCTGCCCCAGAATTTGCCCGCCGGTGGGGAAATCCGGTCCCTTGACGAATTCCATCAATTCTTCGACGCTGATTTCTTCGCGGCGGTCCCAATGGTCGAGGATATGCACCAGCGCATCCACGATTTCGCCTAGATTGTGCGGTGGGATATTGGTCGCCATCCCCACGGCAATGCCTGACGCACCGTTGACGAGCAGGTTAGGCAGGCGGGCGGGCAGGACGGTGGGTTCTTGCAGGCTGCCGTCGAAGTTATCCACCCATGCCACAGTCTCTTTCTCGATGTCGTTGAGCATCTCCATCGCGATGGGGGAAAGGCGCGCCTCGGTGTAACGCATGGCCGCCGGGGAATCGCCGTCGATGGAGCCGAAGTTGCCCTGTCCATCCACCAGCATATAGCGCATGGAGAAATCCTGTGCCATGCGCGCCATCGCTTCGTAAACGGCGGAGTCGCCGTGGGGGTGGTACTTGCCAAGAACTTCACCGACGATACGGGCGGATTTCTTGTGGGGGATGGTCGGGCGCACCCCCATATCGTGCATCGCATAGAGGATGCGGCGTTGCACCGGCTTGAGGCCGTCACGTGCATCGGGCAGTGCCCGCGCGACGATCACGCTCATCGCGTAATCGAGGTACGCCGTGCGCAACTCATGTTGAATGTCTACCGTTTTAACGGTACCACTTTCGTTTTCTGTGCTCAAAAATTCAATCCTCCACAGGTTTAACTTTGTGGGATGGCGCTGTTTTGCCATGAATTTGTCGTGGTCAAGATGATCGTGCCGTTAAGAATCAAAGTATTATACCCCAAAAAGGGGAGAGAGCGAACCTGCTTCTGGGTTGGGGTAGTGCCGCTGTTGCGATCTTTGCCACGGTGCATGATATAATGGGCGGATCTATTCAGACGAGTCCATCGTGGCAGAAATTTCACCTCCGTATGAACCGGCGGTTCACCAGCGGTTGAATGCAAACCTTGCACCACGAAGGACACGCGGGACACAAAGAATTTGTGCTTTTCTCTGTGAACTCTATATGCTCTGTGGCTATTTCCAGAGTATTTTATACGAGGAGTTGGCGATGACGACCTCACGCGAGCGGGTTTTACAAGCCTTGAATTTCCAGACCCCTGATCGACTGCCCAAAGACCTGGGCGGAATGCGTTCCACGTCCATCAGCGCTTTTGCTTACCCCCGATTGGTGGCCGCCTTGGGCTTGTCGCCACGCCGACCGCGCGTCGAAGATACCGGGCAGATGTTGGCGTTGCCCGATCGGGATGTGCTCGACGCCCTGGGCATCGACGTGGTCGCCATCCTCGACGGGGCGACCAATGCCTTCGAGCAGCCGGAATTGTGGCACGCCTACGACTTCAACGGGCGACTGCCGGCGCTCGTGCGCTATCCTGAAAACTTCCATACGCTGGCCGACGGGACGATCCTGCAAGGAGGAAACCGGCGCATGCCGCCATCTTCCTACGTCTTCGACGAGGAACACGGCGGGCAGCCGCTCGATCTTTCCGCCGACCTGCCCAAACTCGATCTTGAGTCATGGCGCAAAACCATGTCGGCGCATCCTCTGGAAGATGAACGTATCGTATCCATCCGTGATTTGTGCCGCCGCGTGCGCGAGTCCACCGACCGGGCCGTGTTCTTCAACGACGGCGCGCTGTCGGCGGGGATCGGCATCGGCGCCTACGGTGGCCTGGCGATCTTTCCCGTTCTCTGCATCACCGAGCCGGATTACGTGACCGAGCTGCACGAGATCGTCACGGAGCACGCCCTGGCGAACATCCGGGCACTGTTGCCCGAAATCCATCCCTATATCGACATCATCATGCTGACCGCCGATGATTGGGGCACGCAGAACAACCTCATCGCCTCGCCCAAAGTCTACCGCGAGCTGTTCCTGCCCTACTACCGTCGTCTGACCGACGAGTGCCACCGCCTGGCCCCGCAGGTCAAGCTGTTCATACACTCCTGCGGTGCGATCTACAACCTGATCGACCTGGTCATCGAAAGTGGGTTTGATGTGCTCAATCCCGTACAATGGTGCGCCGGGAAGCACTCGTATCGAGAATGGAAAGACAAGGCGCGGGGGCGGATCGCGCTGTGGGGCGGCGGCATCAACTCCCAGGTTACGCTGCCGCTTGGCTCTGTGGATGATGTGCGGCGCGAAGTCGCTGAGGTCACGACGGTCATGAATCAGGATGGCGGCTACGTCTTCTGCAACATCCACAATATCCTCGCCGAAATCGCGCCGGAGAAGGTGATCGCCATGTACGGCGGATGAGAGGTGAGGGGGCGGGAAATTAGAAGGTAGGAATAGGGCTAAACCGACCGCAGCACCAGCGGCAGGTACAGCCAGGAGGAAGCCTCTCGATATTCGTAGGCGCCGATGTCGGGTTGCGCATCGCGGGGGCGGTTCTCCAGGTCTATATTGGGCGCACCCGCGGTGGTTCCGGCATTGATCGCCGGGCTGCCCGTCTGCAGGTGATAGTCGCCCGTCTCGCCCCAGGCCGGACGCACGAAGTGTGGGTCGCCGCAGGCGTTCCCCTCGCCCAGGGAGGCGATGTTTTCACAGGTGAGGGTCGTCTCGCCGTGGGTCAGGAGGGTCGCGTTCTGCGGCAGGTAGAAGAGGTTGTGGTCGGCCATTACGGTACTGGCTGTGTGGATGTAGATGGGGCACTCCGGCCCGCGCCCGCTGAAGACCGTGTTGCGCAGCGTTACCTGCACCGGCACGGGGTTGTCGTACTGCACGTACAGCAGATAGTTCTGCCCCACGTAGTCATCCACGGTGACGTTGACGATCTCGAAATGGGCGTCTGCCTGCTCCACCTGGTCAATGACGATGGCGGCCCAGGGCGTCGTTTCGGCGTTGCCGTCGCCGCGGCCATAGATGAGGGTGTTCTCCACGCGGCTGCCGTCGGCCCACACCTTCACCCCGTCGCAGGAGTTGTTGGCGACAATGCAACGGCGGATGGTGGTGTTGGCGGCCTTGGAGTCCAGCCCGTCGCCGTAGTTGTGCTCGGCGACTGTGTCTTCAATCAGGATGGGGCCCTGGGCTGGCTCGATGCCGAAACCGTCGGGGCGGTCGTAGGGGCGGGTGGAGCCGTCGCCGCCCTGGTAGTAGTGGCCGCTCCAGGAAAGGGAACAGCCGCGGATGGTGACGTTGCGCCAGCCGCCGTGTTCCCCCGCCGGCCCGCCCAGCGCGCCGAAGCCGGCGTACTCGATGCGGGAGTTGAGGATTTGCAGGTCGTCCACATCCTGGATGTTCATCCCGAATTCATCCACATGGTGGATGGTGAGGTCTTGCAGAACGATGTGGGCAGAGGGGGCGCCCAGGATTTCTACCCCCTCGCGGAACCACAGCGCCTCGCCGGTAGCCTGGTCGTCGTGGGTGATCTCCAGGTTCTGGATGCGGACGTACTGGACGCCGGACAGGTTGATGGCGGTCAGCAGGTTATCGCGCCCGGCCAGGACGGGGCGGTGGCCCTCCTCGCCCTGGATGGTAATCCAGGCGGAGGCGGTGCCGGAGGGCGGGGTGAGGATGTCGGCGTCGTACTCGCTCAAGGTGTAACGCCCGTCGAGGATGATGAGCGTATCGCCGGGGGCCAGTTGGCGGGAACCGTAACCGGGGGTGGCCCAGGGCTGCTTGCGGCTGCCGGGATGGGCGTTGTCGCCGTTCGGAGCGACGTAGAACGTGCGACCACCGGTCACGACAATCGCTTCGTTAGGGGTCGCCGGTGAGGCCGGGGCTGTGGCCGGGGTCGGTGAGGCGGTTTCCCCGACGGCAGACGCCGTCGGGGCCGGCAGAGCGGAAAAGTTGCAGGCAAGGACCAGGGAGAGGGTCAAAGCAGTGCAAAAGTATTGACCTCGCATCGTGGCCTCCTTATCTCACTTCACCCTCTTATCCCCTCTCCGTAATGGAGAAGGGACAAGAGGGGTGAGGTCAAGTGTTTCGCAGCACCAGCGGCAGGTAGACGCCGTATCGTCCTGCCACGCCGCCGCACCAATAGCCCAGGCAGCCCTTATAGTTCGTGCTGGAGCCACTGCCGATGGCCGTCTGGCCGACGGTGAAGTTGACGGCATAGTGAGCCGAACTGGCCGGCCCTCCGCTGCCGGTCAGCGGAGTGAACCAGTCCAGGCGGTAGTTGGGGGAAGACATTGCCAGGGCGCGGCCGGCCAGGAGGAGCAGGACAGCCAGAGTCAGCAGAATTGCTA
>DAOOGN010000015.1:0-50996 GCA_035415725.1 Anaerolineae bacterium
ATGCCGGGCTGGATGGAGACAGCACGCAGGGGGAAAAATTACCCATACGGAAGGGAAGGAATTCCCCCCATGAAGATGGGTAATTTTCGGGTTGACAACGCGCTGGCGGTTAAGGTACGATTTGTTTGTAGAGTACCATTAAGGGATGGTGCGTTGTCATGCAACCAAACAAATGGAGGTTAACCATGAAACGCTCATTGATGTCTCTGAGTCTGGTCGTTGTGCTGTTGTCGCTGCTGATAGGGGCTCAAGGAGTACAAGCAGATCCATTGCTTCCGCCAGTACATAGATATCAAGACCTGTGGTGTTCGAATATGCCAGATGCGCAGATCGCTGGAAGGCAACCGGGTTCTGCATGTAGCATACCTGTTGTCGCAATAGACCTATCTTCCGGTGAGCTTGGAGTGTTGTCTTCATTGTATCGTCGGGGTTCCACCTATCGATGGACGAGTCAAAGTGATTCGGATTTGACAGAAGACGATATCAGGGTGACTGGATATCTCTATTGGAAGGTGGGTGGCTCATGGTTGTTTGAAGATTCTTGTTATGACCCCAAAACCCAGTCTCAACGCGCTGTTTGTCGGACCTATGGGCCGGGAGGCAGTGGCCAAACCATGAAATCCGAGGGATTCCATTACTTCCATACAACCGGCTATGTCGATGCTTCATTCTGGACATCTCACATTAATTGGACCTCGTAAGCAGGATCATTTGATCGGTATACATTCGCTGCCCGGACACGCTGAATTCGTTCGGACAGCGGTTTTTTTGCTGAAGGAGACTGTAACTATGCACATTATTGCAAGATGCCTACTGCTGTTTTCTCTTGGGGGCTTTCTTGTCGGTTGTGCTCCGCGCAGTGATGTTACCGCATGGGTTCGCCACGAGGTGTGGTCCGAGGAAGTGTGGTACAGCGAATGGTTGGGCGGAGGAACCAGTGCTCGCGGTTTAGCTGTAGGGTATATGCGACCGGAGGATCGCCACAAACCGATCCAGGAGCGCACGTCCACTTATCTGTTTTATGTTCAACTGGGGGAACCGTTTGTGGCGCGACTCTTACTCGGTACAGGAAGCGACACTGCTTACCCTGTTGTGGTTTCGGTCTTTTTGGATTACAAACAGGTGGGTTTTGGTTTGGATGGTCAATGGGGGCTTTTGCATTACCTAGAGATACCACCTGCCCCCACTCTTATGGAGATCCCCCTTGAAGTTCGCATCGAAACCTCCGGATGGCACGATCTCTTTGTCGTCGCTTTTTCTGAGCCAGAAAATCGTCCTGTCGATCCGCAGATGCGACTGGCACCGTCTTTCCCCGCACTCGGACGCCGCACGGTGGTATGCGTAGGAGACTGTACGATACCGGAGTTGGATGCGAAACTTCCTGACGTGCGGGTAGGCGAAGATGTGGGCGTGCAACATACCCATGTTTTTGCTTGGCCGCTGTTACCTGCTGACGGCAGACCCGCTAAGGAACGCCTCTTGCTGGCGGCTGAGGCCAGGCCTGGCGAATCCTTTTCTCTGGAGTTGTGGGCCAGAAATCCCAGTACGGATACTCGAAACTATGTGATCGTACCGGTATTAAACTTTCGACAAGTTCCCTTTGCCGGAGAGCCGCTTCTATATTTGTCTATGCCCGCAGGGAGTGAATTATTTATCCCAGGACAAGTTCGATTACCGGGTAACAAGGGCGTGCATGAGTTGCAATTCATAATCATTTCCGACCCTTACCAGCCCCTTGAAGAGGTACGTGATCATTTTGTAGGATCTGATATGCGATCTGCGTTGATCGTGGAATAGAGCTTTTCGCAAACAAAGACCTTACATTGCTTGGCAAGACGTTGAATCGCACTGAAGTCCACGGTCATAAAATTGACATCGAGGGCAATCTTCTATGGTCAGAGAAGGGCGCGCTTATTCGTTTCGAATAACCCCATAACCCCAACCCGATTTATACCAGACGCACGCAACTATGGAGGTAGAATTGCACTATGAAGAAGATATCGTAGATTATTTCGAAATTAGACACGAGTAGAATCAACTGAGCCTGGGAAAGAATTCCCAGGCTCATTCTTTTGGCGTATAGGCGTTGGGCAGAGTGAAAAATTGCTGTCTTGCTGCGCCGTGCTACACTTGGGTTTGCGTATACCTAAGCCGCACTAAACGAGTTTGGTGGCAGGTGACCCTAATAGAGACCGGCCACAGCTTTTCCGGAAAGGAACCCTTAAGGCGCAAAAAGTGCGGAAAGCGCGTCGAGGAGGGTGTTTTGCGTCGCGGCGTCCAGGTCGCCCAGTGATGCGCCCAGACGCGCGCGGTCTACGGTGCGCAGTTGATCCAGGACAATGTAGCCGTCACGTTGGGCGATTCGGCAGGGCGGGCGGAAGGGATAGGGATGGCTTTGGGTGGTCAAGGGGGCAATGATGACGGTCTGCAATTGCCGGTTCAGCTCGTCGGGCGAGATCACGACGGCGGGACGGGTTTTACGTAATTCGTGGCCGCGCGTGGGATCCAGATCGACCCAATAGACGCCAAAGCGGTGCGGCGTTACCATTGCCACTCCTCCTCTTCCCAGACCGTCGGTGTCTCAGGATCCATTAAGGCGTCTTCGCCGTGCGCAGCCAGCGTGGCCGCGGCGGCTTCCCACCCGGCGCGCGGATGGATAGCCGGCCGCACGATGAGCGCGCCGTCTTGGATTTCCAGCGTGACTTCATTTTCCAGGTGAAGTTGCCTTAACAGCGGTTTGGGAATGCGCACGCCCTGCGAATTCCCGATCCGTACCAGCCGGGTATGTAGTTTTCCGGTGGGCGAGATCATATTGGTCATCGCAAATTCTCCTTTCTTTGTGGTAATTACATTGTAATTCTGATCTTAGGGCTGTCAAGGGTCAATATAGGAGAATTGTGTCTCGTCCAGTATACAGATTGCGATTCCTACACGCTATGTTACACTTGATCGCATACTGTTGGATACCTGAGGAGGCGTCTTTTATGAAAATCGTGCATCTGATATTTTTGTTGATCATCGGGCTGTCCCTGTGGACGGCGTGTACGATGCCAGAAACTACAACCGCGCCTACGCCCACATTGCTTCCCACGCGCACCCTTTCCCCCACCGCGATGCCAACGCTTACACCAACGCCGCACCCCACTGCTACACCTTCACCCACCGCCACGCCGACCGCCACCGCAACGCCTACACCCACCCCGACACCTACGCACCCGCTGATGATCGACGTGATGCGCGAGCAAGCCTATCCCGGCAGTAACCTCGTCATTGAACAAACCCTGTCGCCCGGCGTCAACTACGACCGCTACGTCGTCTCGTATCTGTCCGAGGGCTTCAAGATCTACGCGCTGCTCACGATCCCACGTGGCGAGAAACCCGCGACCGGCTGGCCGATCATCGTCTTTAACCACGGCTACATCCCGCCTGCGCAGTACCGCACCACCGAGCGCTACGTCGCCTACGTGGACGGCTTCGCGCGCAACGGCTACATCGTCATCCGCCCGGACTATCGCGGGCACGGCGACTCCGAGGGCGAACCGGCCAATGCCTACGACACCCCGGCCTACACGATCGATGTGCTCAACGCGATGGCCTCGGCGCAACGCTTGCCGGAGGCCGATCCCGACCGTGTGGGGATGTGGGGACACTCGATGGGCGGCACGATCACGCTGCGGGCGATGGTGGTCCGCGACGACATCAAGGCCGGGGTGATTTGGGCCGGCGTCGTCGCCGATTATCCTGAATTGATGGATCGCTGGCAGCGCCGTTTCCTGACGCCTGTTGCGGCAGGCGCGGGGACGCCCACGCCCGGTTCGGGTCGCCGCTGGGGTGACATCCTGTTCACCTACGGGACGCCGGACGAAAACCCCGTCTTCTGGGCCTCGATTGATCCGTGGGCCTATCTCACCGAACTTTCCGGCCCGTTGCAACTGCACCACGGCACAAGCGATACCTCCGTCCCTGTCGAGTACTCCGAAGACCTGTACGCGCAGTTGCAGGCGGAAGGCGTCACCAGCGAGTTGTACATCTACCAGGGCGACGACCACAACCTCGCCGGTAACTTCAGCGCGGCGATGCGGCGTTCTGTTGAATTCTTCGATCTTTACGTCAAGGGTGAGTAGCCGCGATTTCCAAATCGTGCTCGCGTTCGTCAGAGTAAAAAAGCTGACTATAATCGGCTGTATAGCACAAAAGGAGTGATTGATGATGAAAGACCGCAAACTGTTAATGATCCCCGGCCCTATCGAATTCGACCCCGTGGTGCTGGCGGCGCTGGGCGCGCCGACGACGAGCCACGTGGCCCCGGAGTTCATCGAAGTCTTCGGGCAGGCGTTGGAGCGGATGCGCGAGGTGTTTCTCTGTCCCGACGGACAGCCCTTCATCATAGCCGGATCGGGCACGCTGGCGATGGATCTGGCCGGCGCGAACCTGATCGAGCCGGGCGACAAGGCGCTGGTCGTCAACACCGGCTACTTCGGCGACCGCTACGGGACGTTGTTGGAACGGTATGGCGCGGAGGTCACGCACGTCCGCGCGCCTGTCGGTGGTTGCCCGGCGCTGGAAGCGGTGGAGGCGGCGCTTAAAACAACCTGCTTCAAGCTGATGACGGTGACGCACGTGGACACGTCAACCGGCGTGCTCACCGACGTGCAAGGGCTGGCGGCTCTGGCGCGGCAGTACGACACGCTCATCGTCGTGGACGGCGTCTGCTCGGTGGCGGGCGAGGAACTGCGGATGACTGAATGGGGTGTGGACGTGGCGTTCACGGCATCGCAGAAAGCTGTAGGCGTGCCGCCGGGATTGGCGCTCCTCGTCGCAGGGCCGCGCGCGATGGCAGCCTTCAAGGCGCGCACGAAACCCGTCCTGAACTTCTACGCCGATTGGACGCACTGGCTGCCGGTGATGGAAGCCTACGAAGCGCGCAAAGTCGCCTACTTCGGCACACCGGCGGTCAACCTGGTCGCGGCGCTCAACGTGAGCCTGGGCCTTATCTTGCGGGAAGGCATGGAGGCGCGTTTCGCGCGTCATCGGGCCATTGGCGCGGCGTGCCAGGCGGCGATGGCGGCGCTCGGCCTGGGCCAGGTGCCGTTGTCGCCCGACATCGCGGCGCACACGATGACCGCTCCGCGTTTCCCAGCGGGCATCGGCGCGGACGCTCTGCTGCCGAAGATCACGGCGGCGGGAGTGATATTAGCATCCGGCCTGCATCCAGCGATCAAGGCGGAGTATTTCCGCATTGGGCACATGGGCGTTGTCACCCAGGGCGACCTGCTGGCGACGATTGGCGCACTCGAAACCGGGTTGGCGCAATGTGGCTACGCCTTCGACCGGGGCGCGGGCGTTGCGGCAGTGATGGCAGAGCTTTGTCGACGGATTTAACGGATTTGAACGGATTTTTTTAACTTTCAGCTTGGAACGCGTATCCTGTAACCATTTTCTTGGGGAGTGTAGCCAAATCCGTGGTGCAACCTCGATATTGACAATGACTACAGGACTACGCGACTAATGACTATCAAACTATTTCCTTAAGGAGAAAACCATGCGTTACGGATACTTCGATGACCAAAACCGCGAATATGTGATCACGCAGCCGGACACGCCACTGCCGTGGATCAACTACCTGGGCAGCGAGGCGTACTTTGGCCTTATCTCCAACACGGCGGGCGGCTACTCATTCTACCGCGACGCGCGACTGCGCCGGATCACCCGCTACCGTTACAACAACGTGCCGCCGGACTTCGGCGGACGCTACCTCTACGTGCGCGACAACGCCAGCGGGACGTTCTGGTCGCCCTCGTGGCAGCCCACGCGGACGCCGTTGGATAACTACACCTGCCGCCATGGCATGGGATACACCATCATCGAATCGGCGCATGAACGCATCAACGTGCAGACGCTGTATTTTGTGCCCCTCGGCGCGAATTTGGAGATTTGGTCGACGACGATCACCAACCAACGCGACACGGCGGCGGATTTGTCGCTCTTCTCGTTGATCGAATTCTGTCTATGGGACGCGCAGGACGACGCGACGAACTACCAGCGCAACTTCAACATCGCGCAAGTGGAGGTCCCCCGCGAGGAGGGGGTGATCTACCACAAGACCGAATACCGCGAACGCCGCGACCACTTCGCCTACTTCGCCTGCTCTGAACCGCTGGCCGGCTACGATACCCATCGCGATGACTTCCTCGGCCCTTATCGGGGATGGGACAGGCCGCTTGTGGTCGAGCGTGGCGAGTCCGCCAATTCCGAAGCACGCAGTTGGGCACCCATCGGCTCGCACCACGTCAAGCTCATACTGCAACCGGGGGAGTCGCGCCGCGTGATCTTCGTGCTCGGCTATCAGGAGAACCCGCGCGACCAGAAATTCGATCCGCCGGATTCGCAGATCATCAACAAGCGCGCCGTCAAGCCGCTCCTGGCGCAATACCTCAGGCCGGAGGCTGTGGATGCGGCTTTCGCCGACCTGCGCGCTTACTGGGATGGCATCCTCGGCATCTACCAGGTGGAGACGCCCGACGTGGCGACCAACCGCATGGTCAATGTGTGGAACGCTTATCAGTGCATGGTGACGTTCAACATGTCGCGCTCGGCCTCGTACTTCGAGTCCGGCGTGGGACGGGGATTGGGCTTCCGTGATTCCAGCCAGGACCTGCTCGGCTTTGTTCACCAGGCGCCGGAACGCGCCCGCGAACGGCTACTCGATCTGGCAGCGACGCAGTTGGCAAGCGGCGGCGCGTATCACCAGTTCCAGCCCCTCACCAAGCGGGGCAACGACGCCGTGGGTAGTGGCTTCAACGATGATCCGCTCTGGCTGCCGCTGGCGGTCGTCGCCTACCTTAAAGAAACCGGCGATTGGGACATCCTCGACGCGCCGGTCCCCTACGAGAACAAACCCGGCACTGAGACCCCACTCGCCGAGCATCTGGAACGCTCGATGAATTACACGCTCAACAACCTCGGTCCGCACGGCCTGCCCCTCATCGGTCGTGCCGACTGGAACGACTGTCTGAACCTCAACGTCTTCTCTGACGAACCGGGCGAATCTTTCCAGGTAGCCCCGCTCAAGAAAGACGGCACGGTGGCGGAATCCGTCTTCATTGCCGTCCTGTTCGTCCTCGCGGCCAAAGAGATGGCGGCGTTAAGCGAATCGGCGAATCAGCGAATCAGCGGATCGAAATTCGTAATTCGTAATTCGAAATTCTACCTCGACGCTGCCGCGAAAATGGAAGAAACCATCTGGGCGCACGGCTGGGACGGCGCGTGGTTCCTGCGCGCTTACGATGCCTTCGGCGAGAAAGTCGGCTCGCACGAATGTGCCGAAGGGCAGATTTTCATCGAGCCGCAGGGGGTGGCGATTATGGCGGGGCTGGGGCTGGACGACGGTAAGGCCGAGGCGACGTTGGCTTCCGTGCACGAGCGCCTTGCCACCGCACACGGCATCCTGTTGCAGCAACCAGCGTTTTCGCGCTACTACCTGCAATTGGGCGAGATCAGCTCCTACCCGCCCGGCTTCAAGGAAAACGCCAGCGTCTTCTGCCACACCAATCCGTGGATCATGATCGCGGAGGCCATCATGGGGCACGGTGACCGGGCGTTCGACTACTACCGGCGCATCTGCCCTGCCGCGCGGGAGGGCATCAGCGAGATTCACCGCTGCGAACCCTACGTCTACGCGCAGACGATTGCCGGGCGCGACAACCCGCGTCACGGCGAGGCGAAGAACTCGTGGCTCACCGGCACCGCCGCGTGGAACTATGTCGCCATCACGCAGTGGATTCTGGGCATCCGTCCGACCTACAATGGTTTGCAGATCGCGCCCGTCGTCCCGCTGGATTGGCAGGGCTTCACCGCCACGCGCATCTTCCGCGGCGTGACGTATCACATCACCGTGGAGCGTCAGGGTGGGGGAAACGCCGTTGCACTCGTCGTAGATGGTCGGCCTGTGGCGGGCGACGTCGTCCCGCTGCCCGCGCCTGGGGTGAAGGATGTGACGGTGAAGGTCACGCTGAGCTAAAGATGGGGAGCTTTTCTATCACGGATTTACACGAATGTTATATGTTTAATTCGTGAGGATGAGTGAAGATTCGTGGTTGGTTATCGTGGAGGCGTGTTATGCAATGGAAAGAAATATGCCAGCATTATCCCCAACAGTGGTTGTTGATTGAGGCGATTAAAGCGCGCTCGGAAGCCGACCGGCGTATCCTCGAACAACTGGCTGTGGTCGGCACATTCTCCGATTCAACCACGGCGGTGAAATCTTATTTGCAATTTCATAGGAAAGCTCCAGAGCGGGAACTGTATGTCTTTCATACGAGCCACGAGAAATTGGATGTTACAGAACGATGGCAGAAGTGACAGAACTAGATAATAACAAAGTTGCAGAACCGTCTGCGACGTATCAGCGCGTGACGCAAATCCCGTTGTTCTTTGGACAGCCCTTGCTGCGCGGTGAGTTCAAAGACGCTGTGGATGAGGCGCAAACGTCAGAAAAACCGATTTTGTTCTACCGGCATCCGCATGGTGAAATCTGGGTGGGCGATGCGATTGCATGGCTGAGATCTTTGCCGTCCGAATCGGTTGACCTGGTCTTTGCCGATCCACCTTACAATATTAAGAAAGCAGAGTGGGACTCGTTCGAGTCCCAACAGGCGTACGTGGAATGGTCGGTGCAATGGATCGAGCAGGCAGCGCGTGTGCTCAAGCCAACCGGCGCGCTATACGTTTGTGGTTTTTCCGAAATTTTAGCCGACATCAAGCTGCCGGCGATGAAGTTTTTCCGGGGTTGCCGGTGGTTGGTGTGGCATTACAAGAACAAGGCAAACTTGAGCCAGGACTGGGGACGTTCGCACGAAAGTATTTTGCACTTCCGCAAAAGTAAGACGTTTGTGATGAATGTTGACGATGTTCGTATCCCTTACGGAAACCACACGTTGAAATATCCCGAACACCCACAGGCCGAAACCAGTCAATACGGCAACGGGAAAGATTACGTCTGGCAGCCCGATCCGCGCGGTGCGAAACCGCGCGATGTGATCGAATTGCCGACGGTGAATAACAGTATGTCGGAAACCACGCCGCATCCCACCCAAAAGCCGGAAGAGCTTTTGCGACAGTTAGTGTTGGCTGCGTCAAATCCAGACGACTTGGTGATCGATCCTTTCCTCGGTTCTGGAACAACGGCTGTCGTTGCTGAACAACTTGGGCGTCTGTGGAAGGGGTGCGATCAAAATATAGAATATTGTCAATGGGCCGCAGACAGGATCGAGCGCGTGGAAAACTGGCCGGTGGAAAAGTGGATCGCTTATGACCTGGAAAATGCTAAACGGAGGAAGTCTATTCGATGACTGAAACGATTTTGTTGGACTTGCAAGCTTCGGTGATGGATACGACTGCTTTTCACACACTGGCGGACTACTTTCAACTCTGTAGCGCCTTTCTCGGTTTTTGTGAACAAACGCAGCGACGCGCATTGTTTCACCGAAAGCGTCTGAATACATTTTCTATCAGTATGATGAGGGATACGCACACAGGATTACTCGTCCCTTGAATGTCGATTTATTCTTTGAGAATCAAGAAGCGTTCAGGGTTGCCTTTGAGCGGTGGATAGCTTTTCTATCTGATCTCAAGAAATATCGGGGAGCCATTGCGGATCACAAAAGCACGGGAGATTATCTGCAGTCCAACGAAATCAACCGGATTGTCTATACACTTCAACAAAGTGTTGGTTGCATCGGCGACTCTTTCAGAAACCCCAATCAATCGCGCCAACGAGTCGGTCAATTGTTCGAGAATCTGGTCAGGCTGCTGATTCAGGAAGTCGGCCTCACCTGTGAATCACGGAGTATCAATATCCCGTTGCCAGGACATCCGGGTTATGCTATGTCCTACGAATTGGATTTGGTGTTTTCACAAGATAAAGTGCTGATTACCGGTGAAACCAACTTTATTCACCCCTCAGAGGTTGTCGGTTCGGTCAAAACGACCAGTAAGGACCGCATCGACAAGGTTTTCCTCGACAAGTATATGTTGACGCAATTACTGGGTAGAGACATCCCGGTTGTTGCTATTTTCCTTCACGACGTACAGCGCGCGCAGTACGGCAACAGCATTTTCGGCGTCAATTCCACGTTCAAAACCAATCATTTTCTGGGATACACGGTTGCGTTGAACCGCTTGGATGGGGTGTACTATGTCGATCGGCGTCCGGTGATGATGGAGGATGCGCGGTTGCGGGGTGAAATTCAAGATTTTCAGACTTTTTTGGTGCACGATTTGTGGACACTATCAAAGCGGTGAATTGTGGAGTTTCACTGATGCCATGCCCACGATGGCCACATTCACGGTATTCTTGAATGATGCCCTTCCCTTCAGCTCGGATCACTCTCCTCCCCCCTACCTTTAGCGCCATCCTCGCCCCCTCGAACAGACGCTGTGGCCGGTAGCGCCCGGCGCTATCTTGACATCTTGTTTATATCGCCTATACTATATGCAGTATACTGCATATAGCACGGAATGAAGTGATGTCGAAAAATCCACGCGCTTACATCGAAGGCGCAGCACGCTTTCAACTGCTGGCGCATCCTTCGCGTCTGTACATCCTGGATGAGTTGCGGCGCGGCCCGGCGTGTGTATGCCACCTCCAGGCCGTACTGGGACGTCCCCAGGCTTATATCTCGCAACAGTTGCGCCTCCTGCGTGAAGCCGATGTCGTGGTGGACGAGAAGGACGGCCTCAACGTGTATTATCGGATTGCGGATGCGCACGTTGTACGTCTGCTGGAAGAAATGCTGGGGCCGGCGCAGCCGGCGCGCCGTGTGGAAGGATGTCCCTGCCCTCACTGCACCGGGCAGGAAGTCTGCTGTAGCTAGATCGAACCCGACGGGTTGCAGAAAACCAGTCGGGTCTTTTTGCGGCCCTGAATATGCAGTTTATTGCATATATCCGATTTTCTCTTTATGAGAGAGGTTGTGTATGAACATCTTACAGTACCTGGCGATGCTCATCCAAACCGGTCTGGGAAACCTGGCGGCGTATCTGGCGGCCCACGTTTTGCTGTGCCTCTTGCCGGCGTTTTTCATCGCCGGCGCCATGATGGCGCTGATACCCCAAGAGGCGGTGACCCGCTACCTGGGACGCGAGGCCCCCAAGTGGGTGTCTTATCCTGCTTCACTGTTGGCAGGGTTTGTGCTGGCGGTGTGTTCGTGTACTATCCTGCCGCTCTTTTCCAGCATTTATAAAAAAGGCGCGGGATTGGGACCAGCGCTGACCTTTATGTTTTTCGCCCCGGCCAGCAATATCCTGGCGATTTTGTTTACCGGCGTCCAAATCGGTATGGACATCGCGCTGGCGCGTATCCTTCTGTGTATGCTGTTCGGCGTGAGCATCGGCCTGATTATGTCCTGGTTCTTCCGTGCAGAGGATGTCGCCCATGCCGCTGCCACCAATGGGACGGCGGCTTGGGGAGAAGGGGCCAGGGTCCCCCACCGCATCTGGGTCTTTTTTGGGTTGCTGGTCGCGGTGTTGATTGCCGGAACGCTGCAAGTGGGTTTGTTCAAGAACAGCTACATCACCTTTCACCTCCCCGGCACGTGGGCGGGACAGTTCCAGGCGTGGCTCGATAGGGTCGTGCCGCCGAACCCGGCCCTGGGCATCGAGGGCGTCAGCGTGCAGGGCGTGTTCTTGATTGGGCTACTGTTTGTCATCGGCGCGACGGCCTGGGTCGGCCTGGGCAAAGTGGATGAGGGTTTTAATCGGTGGACGTTTGTGGCGTTGGGGGTCATCAGCCTGACCCTGCTGGTGGCCGCTTTCAAAGTCGTGGCCGGCGATGCAGGTTTCACGGTGGGCATCACCGGCAAGCTGGTAGCCGAAATCGTCCTGATCGGCGCCATCTGGTGGATGGCACTCAAGAAGATGGAGGCGTATGAGGTGCAGGAATGGTTGTGGGAAATGTGGCGCTTCGTCCGGCAGATTATTCCGCTGCTGCTCATCGGCGTTTTCCTGGCCGGGATCGCGCGGGCAATCATTCCCACGGCGTGGATCAAGGCAGTGGCCGGGCGCAATACCATCCTGGGGAATCTGCTTCCGGTTATTTTTGCCGTATTCATCTACTTCCCCACCCTGGTCGAAGTGCCGGTGGCACAGACTTTCCTCTCATTGGGAATGCACCGCGGCCCGCTGCTGGCCTATCTGCTGGCCGACCCGGAGTTGAGCCTGCAATCCATCCTGGTCACCCAGAAAATCATTGGCAAGAAGAAGACGGCGGTGTATGTGGGCCTGGTGGCAGTGTTCAGCACCCTGGCCGGATTGATCTTTGGTGCGTGGGTCCAATAGTGGATAACGATCATTCGTCATTCACAAGGGGGTACTATGTTAACCATCAAGATTTTCGGTACGACGCCGCCGTGCGCCAACTGCAAACGTGCGGAGCAGCAGGCGCTCAAGGCGGCAGAGCCATTTCCGGGGCAGGTCGAAGTCATCCATCTGGATGCCCTTGGGCCGGAAGCGGAAGCCTACGGCATCATTTCCACACCCTTGGTGGTCGTGGGGGATGAAGTGGCCGGGCGGGGCAAAGTCGTCCCGGCGGCGCAGCTCATCCCCATCATCCAGAAACATCTGGGATAAGACAGGGAAAAGAACGACGGGGTGCCCTGCTGATTCCTCGGTTTGCTGCTATAGGTCGATTTTTAGATCAGGACTTACGCAAGCCGGCTCGAATCAAGCGGTGGAGGAACGGAAATTTGCGCAAGTTCTAACTCTGGGTGCTCTGGGGCTATTTTCAGGGGAGGAAGGCTATGGTCAAGTTAGAAGTTTTCAGCGGCGATCCGCCGTGCCCGGGGTGTGTGGCGCTGGTGGAACTGGCGCAGAAAGTCGCGTCTAAGTACACCGGAGAATTGGAGTTGGTCATCTACAAAGGCGCCGAAGGGATGCAGAAGTTCGAGGAGTATCGCCTTTTCTGCGTTCCGGCGGCGGTTGTCAACGGCAGCATCCGCATTGAGGGGATGTGTCCTGATGAGGCAACGCTTCACAACGCACTGCGGGAGGGTGGGCTATGTCTAAAATAAGGATTGAAGCCTTTGTCTCGATTCCGCCGTGCTCCGGCGGCGTGGCGGTCAAGCGATTGCTCAAGCAGATCGAAGCTGAATACGGCGAGCAAATCGAGATCGTCTTCCACACCGGCCCCGGCGACCCGGCGTGGGAAGAATACGCCATCACCAACGCGCCCGCGCTCGTCGTGGGCGATTTGGTAAAGTTCGTCGGAGTGGCGCCGAGCAAAGAGGGCCTCATCGGCGCGTTACGCGAAGCCGGATTGGATTAGAAGGCGCTTCAGTGGGGCAGCAGACGCGGCATGAGCTATGCTTTCCACCAGGCCTGAACATTTCTCAGGATTGGTAGTGACGCCTTTTAGGAATTAAGAGCGGCTAAAGCCGCCGCCGGGGCGGACTTAGACAGATCGAGCCGGCTTGGATTCGTAGGAGCGGAGCACAACTGGGGTGCCGATCAGCACCAGAGGGGCACACAGCGCCAGGATGACCATGATCCCTATGCCGATGGCCGTGATGATGAATCCGACAGGCGCAGTGGCAATCCCTATAGCCGCTCCTCCCATGGTAGCGATGGCGGCGAGATTCCACAGGCCGTGGAAGAGAACGGCCATGAGGTAAGCAAGCGGCAGCGCCCAGCGTCGCTTGCGCCAGAAGAAGCCCCATCCCAGACCGACGATGCCACTGGTCAACATATGCATACCGGTGGCGGCGGCGCGGGCGCCCATACCGCCCAGCCAGCTCGTCACTTCGCCCAGGCCTCCCGCGCCGTTGGTGATGCTCTCAACGATGGTAAAACCCAGACCGCAGGCCGCGCCCCAGAGGAACGATGTGGTCAGACCGGGATGACGCCATATCCCCATAATGCCCATCACGAGCGTTTTCCCCAATTCCTCGGTCAACGGGGCGACGATAGCCAGCGTCAGCACCATCACCACCAAAATCACAGGTGACGCGATGGTGCTGAACACCTCTTCGATGTTGGTGGGCGGCAGAGTACGCCAGCGCTCGGCCATAGCTATGAGGGCATCGATGGTTGCCCGTCCGCCCGGCAGTAAGAAAGCCACCAGAGCGACAAGGACAGCACAGAGAACCAGGCCGATAACTTCGACAGGGATCGCCATCAGGGTCGATGCCGCCCCGCCGCTCATCGTAGCGATCAGCTCGCGCAGCGTCAAGGTGTGGTCGCGTCCGGCGGTCAACGTCATCAACGACAGCAACAAAAAGGCCGGAAGGGCCGCCAATCCCAGGTGCAGCGGCGCAAAGATAGGGCGATTATGCCACTCGGCGGGCGTCAAAACGGCGACGATGACAAGTCCCACGAGCAACGCCAGCCCTATCGCCCATCCCCACTGCACGTAGATTTTTGGCGAGGGGGATGACTTTCGCCCGCTCAATCCTGTAGCAAGCAGCCCCATCCCCAACAGCAGGCCGACCAGTCCCACGGCGATGAGAATCACCGTCGTCGCGTTGTTTTCTACCTGGGGGATGACCCACACCGAGAGCATACTCAAAAGGCTGACGACGATAGCTCCGCCGCCGGTGATGGCTGTTACGATCCAAAGCCATTGTGGGGATGATGGTTTAGTTTCCATGCTACGAGCCTTTTTCAACATAAGGGGCAACACGCCTGGCTGTTGGGCGTAGACATAGGGCCGTCAAATGGCTCTTCGTGCCTGAAGCGTCCTCAACTGCCGTCGGACCGTTTTCTTCGACCGCCCGCTGCAGCAGGTGTGAGCGTTCCGCCCGGCGCTTGAGCACCGGGCGTGTTCCTTCGTGGTGCAACTGAGTCACTTCTGTACGATGGTGATGCTCTTCAGCACATCCGGCGTAGGGGCCGTCGTATCGCGCGGTGTCGCGCGCGCCAGAGTGTCCAGAACATCCAGCCCCTTGACGACGTGGCCTATCCGGGCGAATTGTCCGCTCAGTTGGGAGGCGTCGTTACCTAAGGTGATGAAAAACTGTCCGTTAGGCAGGATACCCACCGTCCCCACTTCATCAAAGTTGCTCTGTTTTTCGCCATCGCAGTAGTAGCCGGGGTAGCCGTAGGTGGTGTTGGTAGGATCTCCGGTCAGGGCGACAAAATTGTCCCGCACGTAGAAGAAATCCGAGCCATCGTACCATTTCTGCTGTGCCAGGAAGAGAAAGTTGTTCAGATGGGTCGGGGCTGTCTCCGGGGACAGTTCCATCACGATATCGCCCTGGCTGGTTTTCAAGGTTGCTTCGTAGGTTTGCCCCTCGGTCACCGTCATTTCCGGCGGAGTGTCAAACAGGGTGTACTGGCCCTTTTGCATCCTGGCCAGCGCCAGGAAATAGACCAGCTCATCATACGACGAAATGTCCGGCTTGAAATAGATGTCATTGATGCCGATGATGAAGGTAGGGGTTGAGTAGGGCAGCCCCAGAGCGCCGAATTCATCCATTTGCGCACGGACTTTGGCGCTGTAGGTGCCCTTTTCAAGCTCGCTTTGGAAACGTTCGACATCGAGTCCCAATTCCTCCGCGAACTTGCTGAACTCTGCCGGCATATCTTCGGGTGTTAACGCGACCCATTCCGTGGTCGTTTGACCGTTCTGCTGCGCGATGTAGCCCTGGATGGCGTGACCGAAGAGCAGCGAATACATTTCCCAGAACTTCCCTTGTGCGCCGGCGGCTTCTGCGGCTTGCGCGGCGATGAAGGCTTTGTCGTGCAGGCTTTCCAGGGGCAGATGCCGGAAGATCAGGCGGATGCCAGGTGTGGTAGCGATGATGGCGTCAATGGAGGGACTGGCCCCGGCGCAAGCCGTGCACTGAAAATCTGAATACTCGATGATGGTCAACTCGGCGTCTGCAGCGCTGGCACCGGTGCTCCAGTCGCTGGCGGTGACGGTGATAGGTAGTCCTGCGGTAGGTAGTTGCGGCAGGGGGATGGCTTCGCAGTAGCCCGCTTCGGTCACCGGCGTGGTGGTGATAGCCGTCGGCGCGGATGTGGGAGCGGGCGTTAGCGTGGGCGTGACTGTGGGGGTGGGGTCGGCGGTAGGTTTCGATCCACAGGCGCTTAAAACAAGCAGGGTCAGCAATGCGACCCCTCCGATCCATAGTGTCTTTTTCATTTTTTGTACTCCCCTAGAATTTAGTAGATATTATACCACTAAATTGATTTATTGTGGTTTCCCGGGCGGCCAAAACGGTGGACGTTCCATCCGCCACAGCGCGTAGAGTGCCGTCCCGCCGACGATCCCGCCGACGATGCCCCCTTCCAGGAGCCTGGCCTGGGTCACGAAGATGGCGACCAGTCCCACGACAAAAGCGACTACGTAGAGGACCAACACCGCCTCGCGGCGTGTCAACCCGGCATACGTAAGGCGATGGGAGGTGTGATCGACGCCCGGCGTAGTCAAAGGGTTGAGGTGACGTCTGAGACGCGAGAGAGTGACCAGCGTGGTATCAAAGATGGGGACGGCCAGGACTAAAAGGGGGATCATCCATGTGACGATAGGAGTATTGTCGGGAAAGCGCAGTTTGATGCCGATGGAAGCCAGCACAAATCCCAAAAACAGGGCGCCGGAGTCCCCCATGAAGATGGTCGCCGGGTTCCAGTTGTAGATGAGAAAGCCGATGCACGCTGCCATCACCGCCACGGCCAATGCGCCGACCAGGTACTGGCCGGTAAAAGCGCATATCAGGGCGAAGTGCGCCGCGGCAATGGCGGCAATCCCGCCCGCCAGCCCGTCCATGTTGTCCAACAGATTGAAGGCATTGGTGATGCCCACAATCCACAAAATGGTCGCCGCCAGGTTGAGGAGGGGATGCGGCAAGACGCTGATCGAAACGCCGGTGAGGATCAACAGTCCTGCCGCCAGCAACTGCCCGACGAGTTTGACGCCGGCGGAGAGCGAGAAGCGGTCATCCCACAGGCCCATAAAAGACATCAGCGTTGCGCCGATCAAAGTTCCTGTCAGTTGGCTGACATTGTACTTTTCGCCCAGCAGCAGCGTGACGATCAAGGTGCTCAGAAAAATAGCTATACCGCCCGCACGCGGGGTGGGAACGGTATGCACTTTGCGGCTTGGGTCGGGTTGGTCGATAGTGTTGAGACGCAGTCCTAGCTTCCGCGCCAGGGGCGTTCCCACGAGGGCCAGCACCAGCACGCCGGCGAAGACAACCAGGTAAGTGCGCATGAGAAACTCCTTACGGCTACGGTTACGGCGTTGGCGTCGGCTCAGGCGGCGTCAACTGTACCTGCAACTGCTCGATAAGTTGTTGAATCGCCGTTTGCTGCTCTGCCGGCGCAGCTTCCAGCGCCAGGTTCGCGGTTTGCAGTGCCTCCGGCAGTCGTCCAAGATTAGCATACGTGATGGCCAGCACGCGGTACATATCCCACCGGTCGCTCGCCTGCGAGCATTTATCCACCGCCTCTTCCAGGGTGACGGCGGCGTCTGCCCAGAGCGTCTGCTGCGCCTGCAAGGTGCCTACCACGCGGCGGACGGTGCAGTTGTCGCGGATTTCCAGAGATTTCTGGTAAGCCGCCACCGCGCCGGTAAGGTCGCCTTTGCTGGAGCGTATATCGCCGAGCAGCATCCAGGTTTGCTCGAATCCCTCGTCGACTTGCAATGATTGGGAGAGGGTCTCCTGGAATTTCAGGTCGTCGCCATAATCAATGGCATAGAGCTGCGCCAGCTCATTCCAGATAATGGGATTGTTGGGGCTGAGCGTCAGCGCAATTTTATAGTGCTCCTCAGATTGCTTTAGCAGCTTGGTGTATTGGGTGCTTAACGCCGTTTTCTGGGCCTCAGTCAGTCCTTCGGCGTTCATGTCCGAGGCGATGCGCGCTGCCCACGACTTGTAGAAGCGCGCCAGGTTCGCACTGTGGTCGGTGTTCAGCGGATTAAGCTCACGCGCACGGATGAGAATCTGCTCGGTCTTGAGGAAAAGAGCTTCCCGCTGTTCCGGTTCTGTCTCTGCCGGTAGTCCCTGCGCCAGTTCCAAATAGGCTTTGCCCAGAAACAAGTTGTAATAATCTTCACGGGGAACATATTCCAGCGCTTTCTCATAGTGGGCGATGCCGATTTGTTTTTCGTTGGCGTTGCTACTGCTGGAATAAACACCCCCTTGTTTGTAGATAATGTCTGCACGGATCGGATTATAACAAGCCGGCACGATGGCGCCGACAATGCCGAGCGTCAGCAGTCCAATAAGGGCCACGGGACTCCAAAATGCGCCCCACTCTCGCGGCAAGGGGTCTTCCCAGAGCAAAGCCGTGCCTGTCATGATCAGCACGATGAAGATCAGCCAGTAATAGCGTAGTACAAGCGCCGCCAGCCTGTCGGCGATGCCGACGACGTCGCGTATTAAGCTATCCAACGAAGTATTATCGACTCTCATAGTGGTTAAGTTGGCCTGGTGTCCCGCCAGCACAGTGCCGAAAATGAGCAATCCCACCAGCGAAATCAGCGCATACACGGCAAGCGCAATCCCCCAGCGCTTGTTTCTGTCTGCGTCAAACAGACCCTCACGGTCAAACTCGCTCAGGCCTACCACGCCGAAAAGAAGCCAGGTGAACATGAAGATCATCAATGCACCGTAGGCTTTTGTTTTCTCCGGTTGATACTTCATCGTCAGGGAGTTGATGAAGATAGCGCCGGCCTCTGTCAGCCGTTCGGGGTTATTGATGAAGTCAAAAGCCAGTGTGCCGAGCAGGAACGTTGCCACAAAGCTCAACGCCAGGACGGCAGCGAGCCATGCCGGGATCGCCGCATGGTCTCTGGCGTGGTCGGTCCGCCGGCGACGCCTGGCCTGAGCATCGGAGAGGTGTCGTTCCACGGGGGTAGCCTCTTGCGTCACAGGAGCAATGCCGGGAACCCACTCCATGCCTATGACAACCAGCAGGCCGGCCAGGGCCCAAAACGTCGTGCGAGTGGAGGCGATGGCGATGCCAAAGTTGATTTCCACGAAGTGCCCGATCACGGCGGCGAGCAGCCCGATGATGAGGATAGCGTGGGGATGCGTCGTGCGCGCTATGTCCTCTTCCCTTTGTGCGCTGAACTGCGCGCGGAAAGCTTCCACGGTTATATAGACCATCGTGCCGGCCAGTACGCCCAGCGGAATGGCAACGGCGAAAAGATAGGCACCTTCCAGTTGCCATGCCACGATAAAGAAGATGAGGGCTAAGGCGGCGATCAACCCCAGGTACAGCCAGAGCTGTTGGCGGGTTTCCAACAGCCCCAGCCAGTGCAACCCCCAGTAGAAAAAGCTCACGAAGGTGAAGAGATAAGCCGCCAGGCCCAAAACGCCGGTGATGACGAGCGAATCAAGGGTTTCGTTGTGCGAGCGGTCCGGCGAGGCCGTGCGCGACTCGTAGTGCCCTAGCTCCGGCGGATAGAAGGAGTTGTAGGCGACATACATCGATTCAGGCCCGTAACCGATCAGCGGCCGGATGACATTGAAAGCGTCGGTACTGCCGTCCGGGAACTTGATCGGCGCGTGGGGTTTGATCAGGTCGACGGCGCCTTGCCAGATCAAAGTACGCACTTTTCCCGTGCCGCTTTGCAATTCCGTGATGGTGGTCAGGCGGTGGAGGGACTCGACTTTACGGACCTGGGTCTGCAAGGGTCCGGGCACGTTGATCAATATCAGCCCGACAGCCACCGTCAATCCTATGGTGCCCCAGCCGATCCATAGCCAGCGCCAGCCTTTGCGTTCGACGATGAAATAAAGCCATGCACCGCCAAAAACCAACGCCGCCAATATGCCGCCGACGTAGATTCCTGTCTTCCCCTTAAGAATCATCGTAGCAAGCCCGGCCAATCCGCCGGCGGCGGCGAGCGTTCCCAGACCAAAGCCTATGCCTTTCAGAATATCCGTCCCCGCCCTGGCCGTATCCGATTTTTCATTCAACGCCCGTCGTTGCAAGATGATCAATGCCAGGTAAGGGAACAGCACTGCTGCCGCCGCGAAACCCAGCCAGGGGCCGCGGCTTTGGGCGTACCAGATGGTGAGAACCTGCACCGCGAAGATGAAAATGTAGCACGAAGCGCGCAGAATGTCGCTGAGACGCGCCTCTTCCCGGCTCAGGATGTCGTTGAAGCTCTGCACGATGCGCGACGCTGTTAAGGGAACGATCATAATGAGGTAGGCCGCTACAAAAATCGCGTTGCCCATGTTGGCAGCGACACGCGAGGTCACATCTCCCGCCCAGGGCAGTGGATCCAATCCGTTGTGTTGGATGATGCCGTAGAGCGAGATCGGCAGGCTGTTGAGGATGAGCACCGTCACCAGCCGCGCCAGTTGCGCACGTGTGCGGAGGCTCGTGACGATGGCGAAGAAGATGACCAGGTATCCGAACAAGGTAAAGGTGCCTTGCAAGCGTTGGTAAGAGCCGACCAGACTGGTATACGGGACCAACGAAAACGCCGAACTGATGAGGTAGGTGATCATCATGACCAGAGCCGGCAGCACCATTGCTGTACGCCAGGTGAATCGCAAGGGAGCGCGCCGGTGCAAAACTTCTTCGAGCAGACGCACCAGCCACAACACGGCCATCACGACGGCCAGGGCGCGCAGGGTGGTTAATTTATCGGGTTCGAACACCCGGCTCGAATAGACGTTGAAGAAAACCGGCGTAATGGTTACGCCCAATAACCAACCGGCTTCTAGCGCCCGGTCACAAAATGCGCTCAGTCTAGATGAACTCATGACGATGCTCCTTAAACCAAAGAATAGTCTGGTGCAGGCCATCTTCCAGAGAAGTCGTCGCCTCGAATCCCAACACTGCTTTGGAGCGTTGGATGTCGGGCAGACGCCGTCGGCTGTCCTCGAAATTGGCGCCATACGCCTCGGTGTAGGGTATGTGGAGAATCGCGCCAGCCGTCCCCACCGCCTCCTGGATGGTGCGGGCCAACTGGTCCATGGTGATTTCGCGCGGATTGCCGATGTTGAACGTCAGTCCGGCGCTCTCCGGCGTTTCCATCGCGGCGATGGTGCCGTACACCGCATCACCGACGAACGTGAACGAGCGGGTTTGCTGTCCATCACCGTAGACGGTGAGGGGATTGCCATCGAGGGCCTGGCTGATGAAGCGGGCGATGACACTACCATAGCCGCGTGGGTCGAGGCGGGGGCCGTAGGCATTGAAATAGCGGACGCACACTGTCGGCAGTCCCTTTTGGCGATAATAAGCGCAGGCGAGGTGTTCATCCAGCAGCTTGGCGACGGCGTAGGACCACCGCGGGATGGATGTAGCGCCTAGAACAGTGTTGTTTTCTTCGGCGAACGGCACCTGAGTCGATTTGCCGTAGGTTTCGGAACTGGAAGCGATCACGACTTTGCATCTTCGTTCGAGAGCCGTCTCCAGGATCGTCTCTGTGCCTCTGACATTCACCTGCATCCCGTGCAAAGGGTCTTCGACGACGTATTTGACGCCGACGACGGCTGCCAGATGATAGACGCCGTCCACGGGCGCGATGAGGCGTTCGACCAGGGGTTTGTCAAGGACGGAGCCTTTGACAAAGTGGAAGTCAGGGTGAGTACGATGGTGCGCGAAGTTCTGTTCCTTGCCTACCGAGAGATCATCCAACACCGTGACGCTATGTCCGGCTTCCAGGAGTGCATCCACGAGGTGTGAACCGATGAATCCTGCGCCGCCCGTGACTAAAAAATGTTGTTTTCTCATTCGATAATGCCAATTCAAATTTTGCCTGCGGTATCGCGCCACCTATCATACACCACTTAAGCTAAACGGCAAATCATTTGACATGACGATGTGCCGCTCTATAAGTTCGTCGCCCAGTCGAGCGGTCTGGTATCAGTATGGGGATCGCTTTCCACGTCATAAAAAGGATTTCTGGGCGTATTTTGTACTCGTCAGGATGATATTGAACACGTCACTATTAAAACCATAATGTCATTGACATTCGTTCCCGTTGGGCCGGTGCGTAGGAGCGCGCCTACGGCGTCGAGCAGGGGATAGGCGTTGTTGTCGAGCAGCGCCGTCATCGGCTCCCAGCCGGCCGCCCGCGCGCATGGCACGGTCTGCCCATCGATTATGGCGCCGGCAGCGTCGGTGGGGCCGTCAGTCCCATCGGTCGCCAGGGCCAGCAATCCCACATCGGGGATGCCCTCCAGCGCCAGGGCTGCTGCCAACGCCAGCTCTTGATTGCGTCCTCCTTTCCCCTGCCCGCGCACGGTGACCGTCGTCTCGCCGCCCCAGACGAGGCAGGCCGGCGGTTGCAGCGGCTCCCCGTGTGCACGGATGCTCTTTGCCAGCGCTGCCGCAACTTTGGCTACCTCGCGGGCTTCGCCTTCCATAAATGTCGTGAGCAAGAGCGCCCGATACCCCAGCCGTTCCGCCTCAGCGACCGCCGCCAGGGCCGCCAGCCGGTTGGAGCCGATGATGACGTTGGTAACGTTGGTGAAGAGGGGATCGCCGGGTTTGGGGGTCTCGGCAATCCGACCGGCGATCCCTTGTTCCAGGTGTTCCACGATGGAAGAGGGCATGGCATCAAAGAGATGGTAACGCGCCAGGACGGCTTGCGCCGCGGCGTAAGTTGTTGGATCGGGAGCGGTGGGGCCGGAAGCGATGACATCCGGCGGATCCCCTACCACGTCGGACAGGATCAAGGCGACGATAGGGGCGGGGTGGGCGAGCCGTGCCAGTTGTCCGCCGCTGAGGCGCGAGAGATGCTTACGCACGGTGTTGATTTCGCCAATAGTAGCGCCCGCCCGCAGAAGCGCGTCGGTGACCGCCTGCAAATCGGCCAGGGAGATGCCCGCCGCCGGCGATGGCAGCAGTGCCGAAGCTCCCCCCGATAGCAGGAGCAAGACGCGATCCTGGGAGGTGGCCGTCCGCAGGAGTGCCGTGACAGCCTCCGTCCCTGCCAATCCCGCCGCATCGGGGACCGGGTGTCCGGCTTCGATGACATGCACAGAGGTCGGCAAAGTGTGCTCGGCGGCATGGCCGTACTTGGTTACGACGATGCCGGCGGTCAGCGCGCGGCCGACGACGTGCACTGCCGCTTCCGCCATCGGGACGGCTGCCTTTCCCACAGCGATGAGCAGGATGCGCTCGACCGTGGCAAGATTCCAGGCGCTGTCCGCAAGGTGCAGTGTGTTTCCCGCGCGGGAGAGAACGCGCATGACGGCAGCCTGCGGGTCGACGGCGCGCCGTGCGGTTGCCTGGATACGCAGAAGATGCTCTTTGAGGAGCGTCATCGTTTCAGGGATGGAGCACCTTCAGCGCGTACGTTGCCGCTTCTTCCGGCGTTTCCACATCGCCCTGCAGGATGGCGGTAAGCCCGGCTTGTAAGGCGCGCCGCACCGGTGTATCGACCGTGGGAGGCAGACTGCGTACTGTGCTTTCGAGAAGTTGCGTCAGGAAAGTCGTCTGCTCCGGCGACAGCATCCACAATTCGAGGGCGTCGTACTGCGCCGGCAACAGGTGTGTGGCGCGGGTTAAATCCGCCACCTGCTCCGGCGCGGTCAGCCATTCCAGCAGTTTGAGCGCGGCCTTTTGGCGGAAGGGGTCCTGGCTCACCACTGCCATAGACCAGACGTGCCCGATGGCAATCGGTTTGCCGGTCGGCGTCGGCATCCAACCGGGGAGACTGCCCTGCGGTGGGTTGGTCCAATACTCTCCGGCAGGAATAGCGCTCAGCTTTCCAATGCCCTCCTGATAAGTCGCCCAGCACGCGCTGGCGTCTGGAAGCTCCATGACACGCTCGACGTTGATCAGGTTCCGGCTCTTCATGGCGGCAAAAAAACGGTAGAGTTGCTCCAATACCGGGCGGTCCAGTTTTACTTTTCCGTTTTCGTCCACGACAGTCCCATCGGCTCCCAGGTAGGCGGCCAACAGGGCGTCGTCTGCCAGCCCATCGGGTGGCGCCGCCGGGAAAAGGAGCGTGTATCCGCCGGTCAACACATCGGTCCACGAGAAGGGCGGGGTGGCGGAGACGTTTTGGCGATAGACCATGTGGTCGGCCTGGACGACAAAGGGGATGCCATAAGTGGAGGTGATGTGCGGATCCGGCACCCACACAAACGGGAAGAACTCCTTCACCTTTAACGGTGTGACGGCAAGTCGCTGCACATAGCCCTCTTGCGCTGCGGTCTGGAGATCATCCGTATTGAGGATAATCAAGTCCGGTACGACGCTGGGCGCAGCAGCGTAAGCCGTGCTTAACATATTGTAAAGCCCACCTGTCCCCGCACGTTTTTTGACGATAATCTGCACCTGAATGTCTGGCTGAATCAACGAGAATGCTGCCAACTGCTCATGGAATATCGAAGCACCCGTCTCGTCTTCGTAGGGATTGAGAAAATCAGGCACCCAAAGCGTCAATGTCACCAGGCCGGGCAAAGGCGTCGGCGTAGGGGTTGGCGTGGGTTCGGGCGTCGGCGTAGGAGTTGCCGTGGGCGTGGATGTTGGCGTCATGGGCGATGTTTCCAGCCATGCACACCCGCCGAGCGCCACGGTGAGTAAAATTCCAACCAGGCCTATACGTATCATCTTCACGGGTTGCCTCCTGAGCATAGTCTAAAGTCCCAAGTCGAAAGTCAATCCATCAGGACTTACGCAAGCCTGGTTCGAATCAAGCGGTAGAGGATTTGTAGTGACGCCTTCAGGCGTCTCTTAGGAGCTAAGAACGGCTAAAGCCGTCACTACAAACGGAAATTTGCGTAAGTCCTATCCATGCTATTCGTGGCTTCTCTGAAAATAGCCCCAGAGCACCCAGAGTTCACACAAAAGAGGCGCTATCTGGACTGAAGCGAGCTTTTGCGGCAGAGTCATTTGGGGACTGTCCCGTCATCAGCATTGCCGGTGTACGCCTGAACAGCCGTGTAAATCAGCCGTGGCTGGAAATCAGGCGTCACGTAGGCGTAATAATCCTGGTAATTGTGGAGCCGTGTGGGGGTGCGGAACATCCACATCGCCAGCGCCGGGCACCAGGGCCAGTGTTCCTCCGCCCAGGTATAGGCATCCAGCGTGTACTGGATGCGCTGCCCCGGTTTGACGGCCCACGTCCAGCGCGGATGGTCATTCCAGCCGGCCTCCGTCACGTAGATGGGCTTGTGGGCGTCGCCGTTGGCCTCCATAATGTCCCGTAAAAGTTCAACGCGCCGGAAGTTGATGAGGGTGGCGTCGGGCGGCGTCTCCGGCGAAAAGCCCAACCCGTAGGCGTGGGCAGCGAGGGCGTCGAAGTATGGCGCGGCGCCGGCGGTATACATCGCCGTCAGGTAGAGCAGATCGTTCAAGCCGGCGGGACTTCCCGGCGGCTCCAGGGTCGGAGCGAGGGCGCCCCCCAACACGATGACGTCCGGATTGGCCGTATGGGCGGCAGGATAAACAACGCGCAAAAGGTCGGTATAAGCCTCCGGCTCTACCGGGCGATAGCCCCATTCGAAGCTCAGATTCGGCTCGTTCCAGATGATGATATGCCGGACCTCGCCTCGATAACGGGCGACAAACGCGGCGACGAAGGCGGCAAAATCGGCGTAGTGAGCGGCGTCCAGGTAAGTATCCGTCGTCTCCTGGTCTTGTGGATCGGGTCGCGCCCATGCCGGCGTCATGCCCAGACGCGCGATGACCGTCAGCCCCTGGTTGTGGGCGTGGCGGATTACCTGGTCACTGTGTTCCCAGGCGTAGCGCTCCGGCGCCGGTTGGATGTAGGCCCAGGGAAAGTATTCGACGATCCACGGTGCCCCCATTTGGCGCACCATCGCCAACGAACGCTGAATCTTCCACTCCTCCACTTCATCGGTCAGGCGCGTGTGGACCCCCACTTTCGGGTTGGACGTCAGCACGTACTGTTGGGGCGGCATGATCACCCGCACACGGACCGGCTGGACTCCCCCCATCACGAGGATCACCAACACGACCCCACGCCAGAGATGACGTCCGCGGATCGGGATAAGAGCGACAACCTCTGTTAACATAGCGTGTAACTTTTTCATGTGGGTTCAAGGTTCATGCTGCCTGCCGGGTTCTTTCCCTTCCACGAGGCGCCCGATCAGATCGTATTCCAGAGCGTCGGTGATTTCAACCGTGACCAACCGGTGGGGACGCAGTTTTTTCTTGATCAAGACCAGGCCGTCGATTTCCGGCGCGTCGCGGTAAGAACGTCCCACCGTTATGCCCTCGCCGGTGCCTTCGAGCAAGACCGGCATGGACTTGCCGACGAACGCGAAGTTTTTCCGACGCGAGATGGTCTGTTGGGCCAGCATGATGGCTTCATAACGTTCTTCTTTGGCCGCAGCCGGGACGTCATCCGCGAATTTCGCCGCGGCAGTGCCGTTCTCGTGCGAGTAGGTGAAAACGCCCAGACGGTCAAAACGTATCTCGTTGACGAAGTCCAGCAGCGTGAGAAATTCCGCTTCCGTCTCGCCGGGAAACCCTACGATGAAAGTCGTGCGCAAGGCGACGCCGGGGATGGCGGCGCGCAGTTGCTCGATGAGACGCCGCACGGCATCGATGTCCGGCGGACGGCGCATACGGCGCAAAACGTCCGGGTGTGCATGTTGCAGCGGAATGTCGATGTAGGGCAGAATCTGCGGCGACCCGGCGATGATGTCGATCAGACGTGGCGTGACAAAGCCGGGGAAAGCGTAGAGAAGGCGGATCCAGGGCACATCGGGAATGGCGACGACCATCTGCTCCAGAAGGTGAGCCAGACCCTCTTGCATTCCCTGGTCATGGCCGTAATAGGTCACGTCCTGAGCGATGAGGTTGATTTCCAGGACGCCCAACGCTTGCAGTTGTCGTGCATCTTCCACAACCGTCGCTGGCGCGCGGCTGACGTGGGGCCCTTTGATCGCCGGAATGGCACAGAAGGCGCACCGGCGACTGCATCCATCGGCGATCTTGAGGAACGCGGACGGCCCTGAGATAACGTACCCCGGCGCGCCGGCCTCCTCCGGCAAGGCAACCGCCGTGTCGCCGACGCATTGGAGGAACGCTGTTTCCCGGTCATGGAGCAATCGATCGGCCAGACTCACGATATGGTTCCACGAGCGAGTCCCGATCACAGCATCGAGTTGAGGGACGGCGGCCTGAAGTCCCTCAGGATCGCGTTGCGCCCAGCAGCCGGCGGCGACAAGCCGCTGCTCGGGACGCAGGCCGGCGGCCAAATCCTGTAAGGTCTCCAGCGATTCCTGGCGGGCCGGGCCGATAAAACCACAGGTGTTCACGATGACGATGTCGGCCAAATCCGGCTCCAGCGTAGCCCCATAGCCGGCCCGTTGTAGCAGTACGCCCATATTGCTGGAATCGACCGTGTTTTTGGGACAGCCCAGGGAGGCGATATAAAAACGGAAGGGGCGTTGTTCGCCCCTTCGACGTTGCGCCTGTTGCGGAGTGGGCGACTCCATCATGACTCCAACGGCACTTCCCCCAGGGGATTCCAGGCACGACGGACGACGGCGCCGGTATCGCCGAGCAGGCCCCAGTTGGTCCCGTTGAGGTAGAGTTCAAAAGCGCCGCCATTTCCCGTAGAGACGATACACATGTCGCTGGCCGCCGCTTCGATGATCTGCCCCGGCGTGGCAATGCCCTGAAAGACGATGGTGGCATCCGCCGACACACTGATCCAGGCGTTCTCGTTGGCAACCAGGCGCAGATTGACCTTACCGTCGGTGGAGATGGGGAAGACCATTGGCGTGGACGGCGTCTCCGCTGTCGTCGGCAGCGGCGTCTCTGTCGGGGTGGGGGTGGGCATGGTGGCCGTAGCGGGAGCGTGGTTCAAGAATTGCAGCCAGACAAAAGCGATGCCGGCGATGACCAGAAAGAAAATCAGGGTGACAAAAACGATCTGGAATAGGATGCTGGGGACATGCGCTCCGGCGGATCTGATTTCTTCCGCTTCGGGCTGTGGCGGCAGAAAGGGCGAAGGGCGGTCAACGATAGGGTCCCTGGATTCTACCGTGGCAGCACGCGCACGCGGCTGCATAGGACGGCCCTGGACCTCGGCGTCGTAGCGGGCGAGCGCCTCCTCAACCGGCAAGTTGAGATAGCGGGCGTAATTGCGGAGGAAACCCCGGGCCTGAATTTCTCCGGGCAATGCGGTATAGTCACCCATCTCCAACGCCTGGAGATAGCGGCGGCGGATACGCAGCGCCTTCTCGGCATCCGCCAATGTAATCTGACGTGTTTCACGGGCGCGGCGCAGCCAGATGCCCAATCCCTCGCTCATCACGCCTCTGTCTCGACAATCACCTGGGCATGTCCGCGCACACCGCCTCCCAGTTTAACCTCGACAACGTGCTTCCCGACATCGCGGATGGGATGCTCCAGAACGAGCCAGCGTTTGTCGAATTCGATCCCTAACGCCCGTTCGATGGTCGCTGCAATATCGGCCGACGTGATGGAACCGTAGAGCCGTCCGGTTTCACCGGCCCTGGCTTTGAATCTCAGGGGCGTGTTCTCCAGTTGCTCGGCGATATCCAGAGCGTGCTCGCGGAGGCGCGTCTCGTGGACCTTTTGTGTCTCCGCCAAGGCTTGTGCCGCCTTGATGTTGCTCTGGGTGGCCGGCATCGCCAGCCCCTTGGGGAAAAGGTAGTTCCGCGCATAGCCGTCGGACACAACTTTGACGTCGTTGGCTTTTCCCAGGTTTGGAACATCCTGTTTCAGGAAAACTTTCATCATCAGCCTCCTGGCATCTCTCCATAGATTGGTCTGACTAGCGAGCGTATAGTAACCCAAATTAGCTAAAGTGCAATGAACCTGTCGGGCGCACTTGCTGTTTCACGTGAAACAACCACGCCAGAGAGGGCGGTTTGATCGCCCCTCCGGTGTCATATCACCTCTGCCGGTTATCCCAATAAGCGCGCTTGTAGAGCCAGCAGGGTCCGTTGCAATTTTTGCGATGCCGTTGGCTTATCTACCATTTTCAGACCGGCCTGGTAGGCTGCCAGGCCTTCCTGACGGCGTCCCGATTTGAAGAGTGACAGGCCCAAAGCTATCAGCGTGTCACCCTCTTTCTGCCGGTCCCCGAGTTCTTCAAAAGTCGCGGCGGCCGTGCGCCAGGCTTCGATGGCTTCATCTTGTCGCTTGAGCGACGCATAGATGCTGGCCATGTTGCCGAGCGTCTGCGCCATACGCGACTTGTCGCCAAGCCGGGTGTAGATGCGGTAGGCTTCTTCGATAGACGCGAGCGCCTCATCCCAGTGATTCTGCTTGCGGTGAATGATGCCGATGTTATTGAGCATCTCGCCGGCTTCGATTTCACGGTTCTCTTCGGCGAAGTGTTCCAAAGCTTCACTAAAGCGCCGTGCGGCCTCATCGTATAGCCCCTCCTGGAAAAGGCGCAGACCTTCCTTCTGTAGTTCTTCGGCTGTCGGTGCATCCATCTTTTTCCCCTCCTAAAAGGTGATTTCCAGCAAACCCTCGGCAATGGAGCGCAGTGCGCCGGCCGGCATCTGTGCAAGCTTCATCGCCAGTTCTAGATAACTTTTGTTGATCGGTTTGAGGATGAATTCGCGCAGCTCGGGTGTCATGCCTTTGAACAGTTCAAACTGATCCTGCAACAAATGCCATTTACCGATGTCGCTATCTTTATCGAGAAAATAACTGAGCGGAACGTTAAGCGCCCGGCAAACAACCTCCAGTTCGGCGACGGGAATCGGGCGTTTCCCCAACTCGTATTCGGCGATGGTCGTCAGCGGACATTCGAGCATGTCGGCCATGTCTTGCTGGGTACGCTTGGCCTCGGTGCGCAGTTGGCGTAGCCGCGCACCGACGATACGGTTTCGCAGGAGTAAGTAGATGTCGGGCTTGGGCGTTTTGTTCTCGGCCTGCATCTTGTTCAACGTGTCGGTCGTGCGTATCGCACTGAGAGGCACATTGAGGAACCGTGTCAACAGTTCCAACTCCGGCAGTGAGATGGCCTGGCTGCCTTCTTCGTAGGCTGCCAGCGTCTCGACGGGCACGCCCAGGACGGCAGCACATTCTTGTGGTGAAAGGCGCGACCGTTCACGCACGTTTTGGAGCAAGGCTCCGATGATCCGACTCCGCAGTTCAATTACTTCCTGGTTTGGCATAGCTACTCCTTATGTCGTGAAATCATCAGCCTGCATGGCAAAGTATAGCTAACCCGCTTGAATGGCTTCCACGAATTCATTATAACACTACAACTATGTTGTGCAAAAGATGGGTGGTCTGTTCAGACGTGGGCGGGCACGGTCGGAGACCGGCCCAAGCATTTCTCTCTCATTGGCCCTATACCCCGTTCTTGTCCTCTGCTCCTGATGGTTTATAATCAGAAGTAGGGCGGGCAAACAACCAGGGTATAAGACGGATCAAGCGGCGGGGGGTTGGTGGTGACGCCCTTAGGCGTCTTTTAGGAATCAGGAGCGGCTGAAGCCGTCACTGCAAACGGAAGTTCGCGTAAGTCCTAATACCCAACAACTGCTCGCCCATGGATTCGACCTCGTGACGTACCAGGCTGCACAGCGCACTAGCGAAAGATGGGATTCGACCCACGTTCCAACGTGGAACTTTCAACTTTGAACCTGCAAGGACTTACTGTCGGAGGATGGGGATGGCGGATTTTGTGCATTTGCACACGCACACAGAGTTTTCACTGTTGGATGGATTGAGCAGTGTCCAGGCATTAGCGACCTACGCCGCGGAATTGGGCATGTCCGCGCTGGCGATCACCGACCACGGGGTCATGTTCGGCGTGATCGATTTCTACACGGCATGCCAGTCCGCCGGAATCAAGCCTATCATCGGCGTGGAAGCCTACATGGCGCAACATTCACGTCACGCCCGCGATCACGATGAAAAGCCGTATCATCTGATCCTGCTGGCGCAAAATCAGACCGGCTACCAGAATTTGCTCAAGCTGGTCAGCATCGCCCAACTCGAAGGCTTCTACTATAAGCCGCGCATCGACAAAGATGTCCTCGCGCAGTACGGCGAAGGGCTGATCGTGCTGACCGCTTGCGCACAAGGCGAGATCCCGCAACTGCTCTTCCAGGGGCAGATCGACCAGGCGCGCGAGGCCGTCCGCTGGTATCAGGCGCACTTCCCCGCCCGTTTCTACTTCGAGCTGCAAAGCCACGCCATCCCTGAATTTGAACCCGTTTATCGCCAGATGGTGGAGTTGGCCCGCGAGATGGACGTTCCCCTGGTCGCCACCAACGACATCCACTACGCCAGGCGCGAACAGGCCGACGCGCACGATGTGCTGCTCTGCATCGGCACGGGCAAGACGGTCAACGATGCCAAGCGCATGCGGATGACCGATCCTTCGTACTACATGCGCTCGCCGGAGGAGATGGCGCAGTTGTATGCTCACCTGCCCGAGGCGTTGGCGAACACCGTCAAGATCGCCGAGCAGTGCAACGTAGCAATCCAATTTGCACCCCCTTATCATTTGCCGAAATTCCCGTTGCCTGCGGGGCAGAGCGACTCCGCCACCTACCTGCGCGATCTGTGCTACGCCGGCCTCGTCCGGCGCTACGGTGAGGCGCGGGCGGGGGAGCCGGAGGTCATCGAGCGTCTGGAATATGAGCTGGGCATCATCCACACCATGGGCTTCGACGATTACTTCCTCATCGTCTGGGATTTGTGCGCGGCGGCGAAAATGCGCGACATCTGGTGGAACGTGCGCGGCTCCGGCGCAGGCAGTGTGGTCGCTTACACCCTGGGCATTACCAGCATCGATCCGTTCAAAAACCGCCTGCTGTTCGAGCGGTTCCTCAATCCCGACCGCATCTCCATGCCCGACATCGACCTGGACTTCCCCGACGACCGCCGCGAAGAGCTGATCACCTACACTGCCGAACGCTATGGCGCGGACCGCGTCGCCGCCATCATCACCTTCGGGACGCTCGGTGCGCGTGCCGCCATCCGCGACGTGGGGCGCGCGCTCGACATTCCCCTCAATGAGGTGGACCGCGCCGCGCGCCTGGTGCCCAACGTGCCCGGTAAACCGGTCTCCATTGCCGCAGCGCTCGAAGAAGTCTCCGATCTCAAGGAGATGTACGACACCATCCCCTATGTCAAAAAACTGCTGGACACGGCACGGGAAGTCGAGGGCGTCACCCGGCATGCCAGCACCCACGCGGCCGGCATCCTCATCTCCGACCGTCCGCTAGTGGAATATATGCCGCTGCACCGTCCCACCAAGGGCGAGGGCGAAGGTCCCATCGGCATCGTCTCCCAATGGCCGATGGAAATCGTCGAAATGCTGGGGATGCTCAAGGTGGACTTTTTGGGATTGCGGACGCTCACCCACATGCGCAAGACGTGCGAGTGGATCGAGAAGGAGCACGGGCGCGTGCTGACCATGGAGACCATCCCCTATGAGCGCGTCCCCGACGACCCGGAGAAGGACGCCGACGTGATGAAACTGTACGACCTGCTCGCCAGCGGCGAGACGACCGGCATCTTCCAGGTAGAAGGATCGGGCATGCGCCGTATCCTGCGCGACATGCGCCCCAGCCAGTTCCAGCACATCATCGCCGTGCTCGCCCTCTACCGCCCCGGCCCGATGGAGAACATTCCATCCTACATTCGCCGCATGCACGGCGAAGAGGAAATCCAGTTCCACCATCCCATCCTGCAGAATATCCTCGACGATACATACGGTATCATCGTTTATCAGGAACAGATCATGCAAATCGCCGTGGCGATGGCAGGTTACAAGCCCGGCGAGGCCGACGGCATTCGCAAGGCGGTGGCGAAGAAAGTCCGCTATCTGATGGACAAGCACAAGCAGATGTTCCTCGAAGGCGCGCTCAAGAAGGGCATCCCGGAGGAAGTCTCCAGCAAGGTCTGGGCCGACATCGAATTTTTCGCCCGCTACGGCTTCAACCGCGCGCACGCCACCGACTACGCCGTCATCACCGCGCAGACAGCCTATCTGAAGGCACACTATCCGCTGGAATTTATGACCGCCCTGATGACGACCGAGCGCCACGATGTCGAAAAACTCGGCTTTCTCATCGCCGAAGCACGCCGCAGTGGTTTGAACGTGCTACGGCCATGCATCAATCATTCCGCAGTGGAATTCACCATCGAGCACACTCCCGAAGGGCGTGCCATCCGCATCGGCCTGGGAGCGATCAAAAATGTGGGCGACGAGGTCATGCAGCTTGTCGTCGCTGCCCGGCGCGCAGGAGGGCCGTTCAAAACACTGGACGACCTGGCCGATCGCGTGGACTTGCGCAAGCTCAACCGCAAGGCGCTCGAATGTTTGATCCAGGCCGGGGCGTTGGACGATTTTGGCCCGCGCCCCGCGCTGCTCACCGTGATCGACGCGCTCATCGGGGCGAGCGGACAGGTGCACAGCGCCCGTGACGTGGGGCAGTTCTCGCTCTTCGACGCTATGCCCGGTATGACGCAAACCATCCGGCCCCCCGCTTCCGTTCCGCCGATCCCCGAACGGCGGCTCCTGGAATGGGAGAAGGAACTGCTCGGCACATACCTCTCTCGTCACCCGCTGGCGCAGCAGGAGAACGATCTGTTGCGGCAGGATTTGATCAACACCACGGTGGATCGCCTGGCGACGGAGCCTCTGGGTCAGCAGTTGACGCTGGTAGGGATGATCCAGCGCGTGCGGCGTATCGCCACGAAGAAGGGTGAGACGATGGCCTTCGTCACTCTGGAAGGCTCCGGCGGTACGGTGGATGTGACCGTTTTCCCGCGCATCTACGAACGCTTCAGGGACAAGTTGGTGGTCGAGAGTGTGGTTGTGGTCAGCGGTAAGCTAGACAATCGCCAGGACCGTGAGGAACATTCACTGCTGGCGGACTGGTTCAAGGAGCCGAACGCACTGCTGCGTCCCGTCGGTGCCGGCGCATCTCCTGAGCCGCCCTACGATGCGCCGGCGTTCGTCGCCGAGGCCGCGGAGTTTTATGGGACGGAACCGGATTTCCCCGCGGATTTTCCACCGGACGACGTACTCAATGACTCCGGCAACGGCGTTGAGATGTGGACGCGCGCCGCTCAGCCTGTTGCGCCGCCGGCGTCCGCGCCTGAGCCGGCCACGTCAGGGCCATCCCCGCGCGGCCATGGCGCGCATGATGACGCCCCGCCCTCACCGGAGGCGCTGCCTGTGTTGCCGGCGACGATCTGTGTCACTTTGCCGCGCACCGGTGACAATGCTTACGACTTCTCGCGGCTTGCGCAACTGCACAATGTGCTTACGACCGAAATGGGTCAGGACAATTTCGTCGTCTATCTTGAAAATGACCGCGGCAAACGAGTCGAACTTTCCTTTCCCAACGAGCGCATCCACTATACCCCGCACCTTAAAGAGCGAATTGCCGGCATCGTCGGCGTGGAGAACATCCGCGTGAGGATGGGACTGGCAACGGGGTGATGAGGGGGATGGGGCACTCTCTCAGGCGAAGAGCGCCCGCACATCTTCCACCGTGAGCGCTTTGAAGAAGCCACTTTCGGCGTTGATGAGTTCTTCCACCAACTGTTGTTTCCGTGCTTGCAACGTCAGGATTTTCTCTTCGACTGAGTCGCGCGTGATGATCTTGTAGACGAACACCGGCTTGTCCTGCCCAATGCGGTGCGCCCGATCACTGGCTTGCCGTTCCACAGCAGGATTCCACCAGGGATCGAGGTGGATCACATAGTCGGCGGCGGTGAGGTTGAGCCCCAGGCCGCCGGCTTTGAGGCTGATGAGAAAGAAGGGGATGTGCGGGTCTGTCTGGAATTTGTCGACTTGCGCTTGCCGCTGGCGCGTCTGGCCGTCGAGATAGGCATACTGGATGTGCCGTGCATCCAGTTCCTGGCGTAACAACGTCAACACCTCGACGAACTGCGAGAAAATCAGCGCCTTGTGCCCTTCGGCGTGCAGTGTGTTCAACGTCTCCAACAGCATCTCGAATTTGGGAGCTTCGCCGCGATAGGTTGGTTCCAACAACGCCGGGTGGATGCTCACCTGGCGCAATCGCAGTAGCCCTTCGAGGATTTTCATGCGTGTGTCGTTGAGGCCCTGTTCCTCGATCATCCCTAGCAAGAGTTTTCGGTAGTAATCGCGGGTGCGCTGGTAGACTTTACGCTGCGCCGGTTCCATATCCACATAGATAATGCGCTCGGTCAACGCTGGCAGTTCCGGAGCGACTTGCTCTTTCGTGCGGCGCAGAATGAAGGGATAGATCAACTGGCGCAAAAGTTGAGCCGCCGCTTCGTCGTGGTGACGTTCGATAGGAATGGAAAATTCACGCTTGAAATACTCGATGTTTCCCAGCAATCCGGGGTTGAGGAACGCGAATTGCGACCATAACTCGAAGGTGTTGTTTTCCACCGGCGTGCCGGTGAGGACCAATCGGTGGGCGGCGTTGAGCATACGCGCTGCTTTCGCGCTTTTGGCGAGTGGGTTTTTGATGGTCTGCGATTCATCGAGAATGGCATAATCGAAGGGCGTCTCACGCAGCAGTTCGATATCCCGCAACATCACCCCGTAGGTTGTGAGGATGAGATCGTAATCCTTGAAGCAGGTGGGTTCCTTGGGGCGGGTACTGCCGGCGTATTCCAGGATGCGTAGGGCGGGGGTGAAGCGCGCGGCTTCACGCTGCCAGTTGACCAACAGCGATTTGGGAACCACGAGCAGGCTGGGCCCCTGTCGCCGGCCCTGTTCGCGGAGCGATTGCAGTAGTGCCAACACCTGGATGGTCTTCCCCAGGCCCATGTCGTCCGCCAGACAACCTCCCAGGCCATAGTGATGCAGGAAGTGTAGCCAATCCAGTCCGGCCTTCTGGTAGGGACGCAGTTCGCCGATGAAACCGGCAGGAACGGGTTGGGATTCGATGCGGCGGAAATCACGCAGGCGCTGCCGTCGTTCTGCGAACTCGGCGCCGGCCTGCACCTGGACGGCGTCATCCAGCAGTGGATCGAGCAGAGGCAGGTGGTAGTCGGCGATGCGCAGGCGGCCATCGGCTCCTTCTTCGGCCATGTCAAAGAGCCGTTTGTAACGTTTCAGCCACGCCTCCGGCAGTTCACCGATGCTGCCATCGGCCAGTTTGATGTAGCGTTGGCCTTTGCGCAGGGCGCTGCGTACATCGTGCAGGAGCACTTCCTGGTCACCATAGCGCACGACCGCCTCCAACTCGAACCAGTCAATGCCCGAGCTGATGCCCAAGGAGAGGGTGGGAGTAGAGTGGTTGATGCGCCCTAGTTTGAGCTTTTCCTCGCCGTAGATCTCGAAGCCGGCGCGGGTCAACGCCGGAATGCAGTTGATGAGAAAATCGTAGGGGTGGGTGCGGGCGCGCAAAGTGAAGGTGCCGTAGGGACGTTCCCTGCCGGTGCGTTTGAGGCCGTAGGTCGCAGCGGTGAGCATCTGGTAGCATTCGGTCTCTCGATCGATCTGCCGGTGAATGCGCCGGAAATGCCAAGTGTTGGCGACATTTTCCTGCATAAAGGGGGCCGGGTTGCGTTCACAGGGCACTTCGTCGTCCCCATAGCCGAAACGCAGTGTCGCGTACAGCGTCCCTTCGGCGTCGTCCAGGTATAGCCGCGGTACGGCAGCGTCCCGGACGTCTTCCCAGGTGACCATGTCGCTTTGAATGTTCACCCGTTCTGCCAGACGGGGGAAGAACGTGCTGCGGAACATTTCTTCTTCGGCCAGCGGAATGTCGAGCGGCGCGAGCTGCATGACCACGAGCGCCTCAGGATTGCTGATCTGCACCAGGTAATGGTCCGCCAGCACCCATAGCGGCTCCCGTGAGACGATATCCAGTTCGTTGGTCACGGTGGTGTATAGACGCCCGCCGAGTCGGATGCCGGTCTGCATCTTGAGGGTGTCTTTTTCACGTCCGAGCGCGGCTTCGATGACGACAGGTTTTTCCAGAATATCCAGGCGTTCCTTGAGCGTTCCCAATTGTTCACTCAAGTAAATGGGGAGCTTCCAGTGCATGATCCAGGGCAGGTAGTCGCCGAAATTCAGGAGGTCGGTGGTGTAATAGTAACTTGTGTGCTGGGCCAGTGTATTAAGCAGAGGAACTTCGGCCTCCGGCAGATTTTGGCAACCCGCCGGATTAAGGGGCAACTGATACGGCTGAATGTGACGGCGCCACTCCTGGTTTTGGTCGAGCAGGCGCAGATACTCTTGGGCTGTGCGCGGCGGCGCTGTGGGATCGAACCACGGACAAATTTGCAGGTCCAGGGTATAGAGATAGAACGACCATTGTGTCACAACTGTTATCCGCCGGCGTAGCAGGCCAAAGAGCACCAGATAGGGGGTCGGCGTTTCTTTTGGCTGCAACAAGGGTGCTTGTTCCAGGCCACGCTGCAAGCGATAACGCCAGTGGTTTTGCGCCACCGTGGTGATGTAATCGCGCGTAGCGTACAGTGCGGCGGCTTGATGGGCGCAGATCATGCCACGTAAAGCGAGGGGGCAGGTGCATTGCATGACGAGTTGGTTAGCTTTCGGGGTTTCTAGCGTAACGGTTTGGCTGTGCGTGCCGTCGTGTACCAGACAGGTGGCCGTGCCGCCAGTGAACTGAGTGACACTGACGAGGGCTTGTTGAAATAGCTCCTGCCCATACTGTATAGCCATGTAATCTACGCCGCGTCCCATGCGGTATAGATTGGAAGGCTCAAGCAGTTCAGGCGTCAAGACCGGCATGGCTATGGACCTCGTTGATATTATGATTCAAGTTGCTCTTCTGAAAATAGCCCCAGAGCACTCAGAGTTCACAGAGAAAAGCACACATTTTCTACGCGCAGGTAGCAACCTGGGTTATTATACCATGCCGGTCAAGAGTAACTATTCAGTCGCCTGGGCCAGGTGGCGAACGGGACCTGGTGAGACGCCGGTATAGGTCCGATATAGGGAGCATATAGGTGGTATATAGGCGCTATATAGGCGCTATATAGGCGCGATGAGAAAAAATAGGGCAGGCGCCTGTTTCCTCAGCCAACAGAGGGGGCATGGCGTGACGACTTCCGTCGTTTGTGGGGCCGAAGCGACTCCAGTCGCGCCTAAGCGTTGATCGAAATCCACTTTTACGTCATAGAACGCGAGAATCGCCCCCTGGCCGAAATTTTCACCGTCACAACTTTCGACGCTGTGCGCACTTTGCACTACGAGTCCCATGCCCACCGCTGACACCCATTTGCACCAGGCGCAACATAATCACGCGCTGATTGAGACGCTGGACCCTGAGAATACCGTCTATTTGGATTGGATTGTCACTATTGCCTTCTACGTGGCTGTACACCGTGTTGAGGCCTGGTTGGCTCAAACTTACCACGCCTGAGCCAGCTAGAAGAAACGCTGGATCAGATGATGAAGGAACAACGCTTATAACGGCGGATGATCCACCCGCCCTGCTGGTTCCGTGAAACCGTCCATCCCTGGCCGCAGTACCTCCGGCGTCAATCCCTCTACCCTGGTGATGACTCCCATGTTGCAAGATACACCTCATTCATGTACCGCAAAGGGTGCAGAGAAAGCCTGTTTGTATCTATCGGACTTACGCGTCGATCATCCATCAGCTTGCGCTTGACCTGCTGCGGATACGATGGATCCACCGATCATTTGCTATCTTCTGCAAGCATGCTATAAGTTATAGGCACAGGATCGTTTAGATGGCAGGCGAAGGGGGAACATTATGAAATGTCCATACTGTAGTTCTGAGGAGACCAAAGTCATCGATACGCGCACCGATGCGCAAGGCAATGTCCGCCGGCGGCGCGAATGTGAAGCCTGCCAGCGGCGGTTCAGCACGCTGGAACGGGCCATCCTCACCTCCCCCCTGGTCATCAAGCGTGACGGGCGGCGCGAGGAGTTCGATGCTCATAAGTTGATTTCGGGACTGCGCATCGCGTGCGCGCGGCGTCCCATCTCCGCTGAAGATCTGGATCGCATTGTCGAGCGCGTAGAATACACGATCCGCCAGACAGGCCGCGCCGAAGTCCCCAGCCACGTCATCGGCGACATCGTCATCGACGAACTGCGGCAACGTGACGAGGTGGCCTACATCCGTTATGCCATCGTCTACCTGGGGCTGAGCGATCTGGAAGCCATCCGCGACGAAATCGAGCGCCTCCGCGCCAACCGGTGCTAAACGGGTTAAACAACAGGGCGGGATGGTGACCCGCCCTGTGCTGTGGTTATGTCGGGCCGACGGTCGGTCACGTGATCGCCGCGATGTGAAATGCAATCTCACCCGCCGGCGCCTGCACCGTGACTTTGTCGCCGACCTTACGCCCCATCAACGCCTCACCCAAAGGCGATTCATGCGAGATTTTGCCCTTCGTGGGATCGGCCTCCAGCGGACCGACAATGTGGTATGTTTCCTGGTCGTCGTAGCCTTCCTCCACCACCGTCACATGACTGCCGAGCGCGACTCGACCATCGGTCATCGCTGGTGTCTCGATCACCACGGCATTCCGCACCGCTAACTCAAGCTCGCGGATACGCCCTTCGAGAAAGCCCTGTTCCTCTTTTGCTGTGATGTAGTCGGCATTTTCCGACAGATCACCCTGTTTGATGGCTGCGCCCAATCGCTGCGCCAGCGCCACACGACGCACGTTGACTAACTCGTCCAACTCTGCCTTGAGCTTTGCCAGACCTTCGGGCGTGACATAGACCGCTTTGTTTTCTACCATTTCAGTACCTCCAGTTACCTCCTTACGAAAATAGTTTCATAGTCATTAGTTTTATAGTCGGATAGCCATTTTCGTGCTTGCCGGGTGTGCGTCAGCTCATGGCGTCTCCTTAATGCCAACAAGTGCTTTTGGAGGACGAGCCAGGCGTATTTCTCTACGCCCATTCCCCCACGCCCATCCCCCCATCCTCAGAGCAGGGGGGTTTTTGTAGAGGGGCATCACCCACAGTCCTGCCAGACAAAAAATCAGGCCCCCGGCCCTGAGTTTGTGACCGGGGGCCTGACCCATGGGGCTATCAATCCGGCTTGACCACGAACGCACTGCGCGGCAACGTCGTCAACGTTTGCACACCGGCAGACGTGACCACCACGTCATCCTCGATGCGCACCCCGCCTACACCCTCAAGGTAAATGCCCGGTTCAATGGTGAACGTCATCCCCGGCTTGAGAGGCTGGGTGTTGCCGGCGACGATGTACGGCGGTTCGTGCGATTCCAGTCCCAGGCCATGGCCGGTGCGATGCGTGAACTGCGCTCCATACCCGCCCGCGGTGATGACGGCGCGCGCGGCTGCATCCACCTCCTGGGCCGTGACCCCCGGCGCAACGGCAGTGCGCCCCGCTTCATTGGCGCGTAGCACCATCTCGTGGACGTCCGCCAGCACGCCTGAGGGTGCACCAAAAACGACCATACGGGTCAAGTCGGAATCGTATCCATCCACCACGGCGCCCCAATCGACCACCACCCAGTCATCAGGCTGAAAGGGTCGGTGCGCCGGATGGGCGTGGGGCAGTGCCCCGTTCGGGCCCCCGCAAACGATGGGGGCAAAGGCCAGCGCATCGGCGCCGTGGGAGAGCAGCACCGCGATCAACCGCGCCGCAGCTTCGCGCTCCGTCATACCGAGGCGAAGTTGCGGAACCCACAACTCGAACGCCTGCTCTGCGACGGCTACCGCCCGTCGCATTGCCTCCAATTCTGCGTCGCTCTTGACCATCCGCAGTGCGGCAAACAGATCATCGGCGGGCACCAGTTCAGCGCCAGGGGCGTAACGCTGCAAGATGCGCGCTTCCAGCAGACGCATCCGTAGCGCTTCCACGCCCAGTCGCGCGTCGGCCAACTCCAGCGTGGCGCACGCCTCGTGGAAGGCCAGCGCGTATCCCTCTTCATCGGTGTAGGTGAAGATCTCACAGCCGGCATCCCTGGCTTTCGACGCCTCGAACTCCGGCGTCACCAAAGCCGGCGGCGCGTCCACAGGGCACAAGGCCACGACCGGACGCTCGCTGATGAAGAAGGAAAGGCCGGTCGCATAGAAGAGATTCGGCCCCGGCATCAAAACCAACGCATCCAGCCCGCGGCTTTCGGCCAACTGCGCCATCTGTTCAATGCGCGTCATACTTCCTCCTGCAATGTGATACAATGTAGAACTGACGCAAATTTCCGTTTGTAGTGACGGCTTCAGCCGTTCTTGGCTTCTAAGAGACGCCTGAAGGCGCCACTACAAATCCTCCGCCGCTTGATTCGAGCCAGGTTTGCGTAAGTCCTGAGGTGTGAAAATGAGTGCCGATTTTATGATTATTCAACTGCCCCTGGGCATTCTGGAAGCCAATTGCTATCTCGTTTACGATGCAGACGACGGCAACGGCATCGTCGTCGATCCCGGCGGGGACGTAGCCCCATTGTTGCGAGAAATCGAGCAGCGCCGCGTCACGGTCAAGGCCATCCTCAACACTCACGGGCACTTCGATCACAGCGCCGGTAACATCGACCTGGCCCATCTGCACGCGCCGCTCGCCATCCATCCCGCCGACCGCGAACTCCTCGCCGCCGGCGGCGGCGCCGCCTGGTTTGGGTTTCCGCCGGTCCCGGCCGTGCAACCCACCCTCGATCTCACCGCCGGGTTTGAACTTGCCGTGGGGAAGCTGCATGGACACGTGCTGGAGACGCCGGGTCACACACCGGGCAGTGTATGCCTTTACATCCCCGAAGAGAACGCCTTGTTGACCGGTGACACTCTCTTCGCCGGCAGTGTTGGGAGGACGGACCTGCCCGGCGGCGACCCCCGCGCCCTGACAGAGAGCCTCAAGCGGCTACTCACCTTGCCGCCCGAAACCGTCATCTATCCCGGACACGGCCCGCTGAGCACACTGGCGCAGGAAAAGCGCAGCAATCCCTGGTTGAAGTGGATCGCAGCGCGGTAGCGCTCCACCGTCAGCCTTGAGCTATCAGCCCCAAGGCTCAAGCTGACGCTGATAGCCGCAAGCGCATAGCTTACCCCGTAATCAGCCGCAGCAGGCCGATGAAGCTCAGCCCGAATTTGAGCGCGTCACCCGCCGATGGCACCGACAGTTGTTCTTTACCGGCCTCATCCACTTTCACATTGCTGTTGAAATACAACCAACCGGCCAGCACGCCGGCTAAAGCTCCCATAACACCACCGATCAACAAAGTTCGTGTCCGATAATTCACATGGACCTCCTGGAAACGATTTTTTCAACCATCGTCGTCGCCATACGCATCCTGGTATGGACCGTGATCAAAGGGTTCACGACCGTTCTGGATGCCTGTTCGACTTTAGCATGCGCCTTTCTGGCATAGACCTGACCCAGCTTCAGGTACTGTTGGGCAAACTTCTGCAGGCGGGACACACCGTAGGCCGCTCCCGCCGTCAAGGCCAGGGGGATCAAAGCGATGACTAACGCTTCTAAACTCAGAAAAACCAGTGCAATGTCCCGTGCGGTCCCCATATTTCCCCCTTGCAAGTTAGAGATGAGAGATTGCCAGTGTACTACCTCTATCTTCTAATTTCTAATTTCCTTCCCTATCCTTCAAGTATACTCGGTTCGACAATACAAACAAGTCGCACAAGCAGGTTGCGATTACGCGCCTCTGGGGTAACATAGCAACCGTGAAAACCAAACCGAGATGGCGATGGGGCCTCCTCATCATCCTGCTCCTGCTCACTTTTGCCCTGCGCGTAGGGGATCTGGACGGCGTTCCGCCGGGCCTCACCCACGACGAAGCGGCCAACGGCCACGACAGTGCGGCCATTCTGCGCGGCGTGCATCGCCTCTACTTTCCGGTAGGCTATGGGCGCGAGCCGCTCTACAACTATTCCGTAGCGGCAGTCACATTTTTCTTAGGACAGGGCATCTTCACCCTGCGGATAACGTCGGTCTTCTGGAGCCTGTTCACGTGGACCGCGACCGTCGCGCTGGCGCGGCGCTGGTGGGGAGGGCGGGCAGCACTGCTGACCGGCGCAGCGCTCACGAGCAGTTTCTGGCCGTTGATGATGGCGCGGGTGGGATTGCGGGCGACGACGCTGCCCGCCCTCCTCGCGGCCTCGGCGCTGGCCTACGAACACGCCCTGACCGCACAGACAACGCGACGGATGTGGAGCGGCTACGCGCTGGCCGGCATCTTCCTCGGCGCGAGCCTCTACACGTACATGGCAAGTCGTGGCATGCCAGCGCTCTACCTCACCTTCCTCGTCGCCCTGATCGTTTTCGACCGCCGCACCTTGCGCCGAAGCTGGCCGGGCACCCTGGCCGTCGTGGTCATCGCTGCCCTGGTCAGTTTCCCGCTCTTCTATTATCTGCACATCCATCCCGAACTCGAACAGCGTATCGCGCAACTCGGCGGGGCGATTGTCGCGCTGAAAAGCGGAGAATGGCGTCCACTGTGGAAGAACATCGGCGACTCACTGCCGCTGCTCTTCTGGCAAGCCGATCCCTCCTGGCTTTACAACATCGCCGGGCGGGCGGCACTGGAACCCCTGCTAGCCGCGATGTTCGTCGTCGGCACACTCCGCGCCGTGACCCACCTGCGGGACCGCCGCTGCCTGTTCGTCCTGCTCTGGCTGGCCGGCGGACTGGCCCCCGCGTTCCTTACCAGCGTGGACTACAACACCCTCCACGCCATTGCCGCCCTTCCCGCCGTCTTCCTCCTCGTCGGCTTGGGCCTGGAAACGGCGTGGGAGTACAGCGGCAAGCTAAAGGTTCCAGGTTTTATGTTTTACGCTTTACGCTGGATGCTGCTCCTGGCGCTCCTGTTCACCGGCGTCGAAGCCGTTCATGCCTATTTCGTCACCTGGGGGCAAAACCGCGACGTCCGCGTGCTGTACCGCCATCACGTCGTCGCGCTGGGGCGCTATCTGGAAGACAGCCCCGTTCGTACACCGGTTGTCATCACCAGCCTCTATCCGGGCGAATTTCACGATCCGTATACGATGGAAGTGACGCTGCGCCGCGAGGACCTGGACATCCGCTGGAGCGATGGCCGCGGCGCGCTTTTCTTTCCGCACGGCGAGACGCGCCTTTACACCGAAACCCAGGCTGCGCCGGGGGCGTGGCTGCGTCCTTGGGTGGACGATGACCTCAGCGCGGAGACAACTCTGACGTTGAGAGACGATGACATCCCAACGGCGGTTTATGGCTATCGCTGGGATGCCGATGCCGCGTGGCGCGCCTTGCACGCCACCCTGACCGACCTCGTCTACACCGCGCCGGGCGACCCGCCGCCGGGCACGCCACACAATGCGACGCTATGTCCCGTCGTCTACGGCGGAACCGTCGCTCTGATGGGATACCGGATCACCCCCCAGGCCCTTCACCCCGGCGAGACGCTCAATCTGCTCACGGCATGGGAAGTCCGGGCGGCGCATCCTGCAGAACTGGTCCTGTTCACCCATTTGCTGAATGCCGACAACGTCACAATCACACAGGTGGACCGGCTCGACGCCCCTTCCTGGCAATGGCAGGCCGGTGATCGCTTCGCGCACCTCCACGCGCTGAATCTGCCCCCCGATTTGCCGCCGGGCAGTTATGCCCTCGTCGTCGGGTTCTACACGCGTGCCGCTCTGCAGCGGCTGCCCATCGACGACGCCGGTCCGATCACCCGCGTGCTCATCCCCGTGGAGGTCGTGCCATGAAGCGGCTGAAACCCTGGGAACGGAGGAGCGTCCTCGCCATGCTGTTGCTGGCGTGGGGATTGCGCTGGGCGGCACTGCTGGACGTCCCTCCCGGCTGGCGCGACGACGATCTCATCGAACTCTACACTTTTTCGCAGGAAATCCTGAAGAGCGGCCCACAGCTTTACTTTGCCGGGGCGTCGGGGCACGAACCGCTCTACCACACCATCCGCGCGCCGCTGCTGGCGCTTGCCGGGCTGAACCAGGCCTCAGCACGCTGGCAGGCGGCCGTCTTCGGCATGCTCGCGGTGCTGTTGACCTGGGCCGTGGGACGACGGCTCTTCACCCGTGAAGTGGGTCTGCTGGCGGGTGCGCTGGTCGCCGTCTCCTTCTGGGCGTTGATGTATAGCCGCGTCGCCATCCGCCACATCGGCGTGCTGCCGTGGGCGCTCTTGGCGATCTACAGCGCGTGGCGGGTGCTGCAGGACGAGCATCCGCCGCGCGCGGCGGCATGGGGTATGGCGATAGGGACGACGGGAGCGCTGTATACCTACTATGCGGGACGGCTTATTCCGGCGCTGCTGATCGTCGCCTGGCCTGTGGTGGGGGGACGCCAGGGCCGCTGGAAGCCATATCTGGCGGCGCTGACCGGCGGCGTGCTGCTGGCCGTCCCGATGTTCTGGGCCGCGGCGCACATTCCAGGGGCCGACGCGCGCGTGGGCGAACTGGCCGTGCCGCTGCGGGCATTGCAGACGGGCAACTGGAAGCCGCTCCTGCAAACCACCTGGACGACGCTGGGCATGGCGCACGCTACAGGCGATCCTGAATGGCTCTACAACATCGCGGAACGTCCGGTTTTCGGCCTTGCCGGCGCGTTGCTCTTTTACCTCGGCATACTCACGCGGTTAGGACACTTGAAACAAGCCAACGCGCGCTGGCTCCTGCTGTGGCTCGGCGTGGGGATCGCGCCGGCGTTCATCAGCCTGCCGCCGTCGAGTTACGGACACACGATTCTGGCGCTGCCCGCCGTCTACATTCTCATGGCGATGCCGCTGAAGGCCGCCGCGCGCCGTTGGCCGTGGACGACCATTCCGCTGTTCGCGCTGACGCTGGCGTTGGTCGCCGGGCGCGATCTACCCGACTATTTCGTCAAATGGCCGCAGGCGCCGCTGGTGCGCTTCCTCTATCGTGCCGACTATCGCGCGCTGGCGCAGTATCTCGACGGCCACCCGACGGTCGAAGACGCCGTTGTGGGGAGTTTCCTCTACGGCCCGTGGGATAAAGTCGCCGTGGAAACCGACATGCAGCGGCAGGATGTGGCCTTGCGCTGGGTCAATCCGGAGCGGGCGTTGGTCGGCGGCGCAGAGCCGCTCCGTTTTTACGTGCAGGACGAGAACAAACGCGCGGCGCAATTCCAGGCGCTCCTCGATGCCGCACCACGCCTCGAAGCGCCGGCGGGAATGCAAGGGCTGTGGCTCTCGCTGCCGGAACCGCCGGCTAAGGCGCTTACGGTGGACATCGATGGAGCGACGCTGGCGGAGCGGCCCTTCGCCGGGGCGCTGGCACTGCAAGCCGTGGCCTGGAACGATGATCTCACGTTGACCGCGTGGTGGACTGTCGTCGGCGACCTGCCACTGCCGCCGCAAGAGCTGATCGCCAATCCACCGCCGCCGGGCCTCTACAACGGACCGCGGTTGAGCATCTTCGCCCACCTCGTCGCTGCCGACGGGACCTGGGTGACCGGGGATGACGGGCTGGGCGTCGATCCGTACTCGTTGCGCGTGGGCGACCGCGTGGTGCAAGTCCATCACTTCACCCCGCCGGAAGATGCCCCGCCCGGACCCTATACCCTCTCCATGGGCCTATACGATCCACTCACCGGCGAGCGCTGGCAGTTGCCAAATGGGGCGGATAAATTTATAATGGTGGGTGCGGCAAGGGATTAAACCGGGCGATTTATCCAATCATCCTACAGATTAGCTCAGGAGGGCATCATGACGGTCAAGGTTTTGGTTCCTGTGGCTAACGGCACGGAAGAAATCGAAGCGGTGTGCCTCATCGACACGCTGCGGCGGACGGGCGCGGAAGTGACGGTGGCCTCGGTGGAAGCTATGCTTCAGGTGACGGCCTCGCGCGGCACGAAGCTGGTTGCTGACGTCTCCATCGCCGACTGTGCCACCACGGTTTACGATTGCATTGCCCTCCCCGGCGGGATGCCCGGTGCGGAACATCTGCGCGACTGCGCGGCGCTGACGACGCTGCTGTATTGTCAACGCGACGCAGGCCGTCTTTACGGCGCGATCTGCGCCGCGCCGGTGGTAGTGTTGCAACATCACGGCCTGCTGGGAGGACGCGCCGCCACCTGTCACCCCTCCTTCGCCGCACAACTCGCCAATCCGGTCAAAATCGCCGAGCGTGTTGTCGTCGACGGCCACTGCATCACCAGTCGCGGCCCCGGCACCGCCCTCGAGTTCGCTCTGGCGCTGATCGAGGCGCTGTACGGCGCGGAGACAGCACGGGAGATCGGCGCGCAAATGCTGGTGAAGTAGTCGGCGGATAACAGGGTTCTCACGCCGCCGGTGGATAGTGGGTATTTGATCGTATAGAGATCCTTGGGCAGTTCCGCGGTTCGCAAACGGGGAACTGGCGTTCCCCTCGAAGCGAGCGAGGATGATAGGCTTTTGAAACATAGCGCCAAAGCACTCGACTTTTGGAAAATCGCAGCCATCGTTATTCTCGTGCTGGCGGTCGTCAGCCGGTTCTACGCGCTGGGCGACCGCGCCGTCAGCCATGACGAGATGACGCATGCGAAATTCTCGTGGAACCTCTACTCCGGACGGGGGTTCCGGCACGATCCGTTGATGCACGGGCCGCTGCTCTTCGAGGCGACGGCGTTCATCTACTTCCTCTTTGGCGTGAGCGATTTCACGGCGCGCATCTACGCCGCTACGCTCGGCGTGATTCTGGTGATGACGCCGTGGTTGCTTCGCAAGTGGCTGGGGAAACACGGCGCGCTGTTCGCGTCCATCATGCTGCTCATCTCACCGGCGATCACTTTCTATGCACGTTATACCCGTCACGATACGCCGCTGATGCTGATGACGGTATTGCTGTTATGGACGTTGTTGCAATATCTGGACACGGGACGCACGCGCTGGCTCTACGGGATGGCCGTTTTCTTCCCGCTGATGTACGCTTCCAAAGAGAATGCCTACATCTACACAGCCATTTTTCTCGTCCTGCTCGCCCTGCCTTTTCTCTGGCAGGTCTTCCATACGCGATGGGCGCGCCCCGACCTGTTCAGGCTGCTGGTGATCGCCGTTGTTGTGGCGCTGTTGTTGGGCGGAGTTTTCGTCCTGTCTACAAGAAACGCACCGGTGCAGGAGGCGGACGAAGCGGACAACGCCAGCATCGCCAACATCATCATCCCGTGGTGGGGACGGCTGGCAATGGGGATTGCCTTCCTCGCCTTGTTGAGCGTCGTGCCCCTCATCTATTACGGTGTGGGCGAAACCACCATGCGCGGATGGCGGTTGTTCGACGTGTTGATGGTCCTGGGAACATTGACGCTGCCGCTGGGTTCGGCTTTTCTGATGAAGTTCGTGGCCGGGGTGGATATGAAAGCCTTCTACGCCGCGCTGATGGGGCCGGATTTCAGCACGCTGCCGGTGGGGACAACCATCGCTGCCTTCGCCACCTTTGTGGTGACGGTGGGGATCTCAGTGCTTTTAGGGCTGGGATGGGACAAAAAGCGTTGGCCGAAGGTCGCCCTTATCCACTACGGCATCTTTTTTGTGCTCTACAGCACGTTCTTTACCTGGGGATGGGGTATCCTGACCGGCATGATCGGCGGACTGGCATACTGGATGGCCCAGCAAGGTGTGGCACGCGGCCAGCAACCCTGGTATTACTACGCCGTCATCGGTCCGCTGTATGAATATCTGCCGCTGCTTCTCTCCGCCGGCGCCGGCGTGTGGGGCCTCGTGCGCTTTTTCCGCCCGGCGGCGCCCCGGCGTGCCGTCGATGACGGCTCCACAGAGGAACCTAAACCTCTCGCTATCGACCGCCTCTTCCCGTTGTTTCTCCTGGCGTGGGCGTTGTTCTCATGGGTCGCCTATGCCTACGCAGGCGAAAAGATGCCCTGGTTGTTCGTCCACATCGCCCTGCCGCATCTCCTGCTGGCGGCCTGGGGATTGAACCAATGGCTGCAAGACTTGACCTGGCAAGACTTCATCGCGCGGCGCGGCTGGCTGCTGATCACGGCGCTGTTGCTGTTGTGGAGGGCGTTCGCTGTGCTGCCGCAAGCTCTTGGAGAATGGCGCACTGTCCAGAGCGGGTTGACCTTGACCGGACTGGAACCGGTGGTCAAAATCATTAGCGCCTTCATCGGCATTGTGCTTGGTGGCGGTCTGCTGGTCTGGGCCGTTGACAAACTGGGGTCGAAACGCGCACTGCGGCTGGCGCTGGCGACGGTCGTCGGAGTGCTGGCCGTGTTCACGGTGCGCACGATGTTCATGCTCAACTACATCAATGCGGAGTTGGGGACCGAGTTTATGGTCTACGCGCATGCGACGCCGGATGTCAAAAAAGTCCTCGCGCAGATCGAGGAAATCTCCTGGCGCACGACCGGTACACCTAACGACATCAAAGTCGCTTACGGCAAGGAAGGAGCGTGGCCGTTCTACTGGTACATGGAGACACGCTATCCCAACAACTACTACTACGACACCACACCCGACGCCGAACGCCTGCCCGAATGTCCGGTGGTCATTGCCGGGAGGGAGCAATGGTCCGCCGTCGAACCCATTCTGGGGGCGGACTATGTGGCTTTCGATTACAAGTACATCTGGTGGCCCCTCGAAGATTACCGGGACCTGACCTGGGAACGCATTCGTGCCGCCCTGAGCGATCCGGCGATGCGCGCAGCGCTGTGGGACATCATCCGCGACCGCGATTATACGGCTTATGCCAGGCTCAAGAACCCCGAAAACCCCTTCACGCTGAAGACGTGGCCCAATCGTATGGACATGCGCTTCTACGTGCGCCGCGACTTGACGCAACAGGTGTGGAGCTACCATGGGAGGACGGCGCAGTCATCGTTGGCGTCGGATCCCTATCAAGCTGCTGAGCGAACGCTACCCATCGTCCTGAAAGTCAAGCTCTCCAACGCTGCGCCCCGCGGTGTTGCCGTTGCGCCGGATGGGACGTTGTATGTGGCGGACACGGCGCAGCACAGTATCTGGCGTATCAGCCAGGAGGGGGAATTGCTGAACACGTGGGGCGAATACGGCAGCGAAACGGGGCAGTTCAACGAGCCATGGGGTGTCGCCATAGACGCGCAGGGCAACGTCTATGTGGCGGACACGTGGAATCATCGTCTCCAGAAGTTCACCACGGAAGGTGATTATCTCCTGAGTTGGGGGCGGCTGGGACAGGCGCAGGCCTATGACATGATGAGTCACGGCTTGTTCCACGGGCCGCGCGGCATTGCGGTGGGACCCCAGGGTGAGATTTACGTCGTTGATACCGGCAACAAGCGTGTGCAGGTCTTCGATGCGCAGGGGAATTACCGATGGGAATTCGGCGGCGCGGGTAACATGGCGGGGCAGTTGAATGAGCCTGTCGGCATTGCCGTCAGCGATACAGGAGAGGTCTTCGTCGCCGACACGTGGAACCGGCGTATCCAGGTTTTCACCGGCGATGGTCTCTACGTGCGCGAGTGGGAAGTTCCTGTCTGGGGCAGCAACGACGCTGAAGAGAAGCCGTTTCTCGCGGTTGCCGCTGGCGTGGTCTACGCCAGCGACTCCGTCCACGGGCGCGTGCTGGCGTTCGATTCACAGGGGGCGTTGTTGTGGGCCTTGCGTGATCCCGACAACCTGAGTTATCCCGTCGGTTTGGCCGTCAGGGGCGGCATCCTCTACGTCGCCGACGGACATACCGGCGAGTTGCTGGGGTATCGCATGGTAAACTTTTAGTCTTGTGAACGTAGCCATTTGTTCAATGGCTTGCTTTCTATCCCCTGCCCCCTCTCCAGCGTTTTCGCTGGAGAGGGGCAGGGGGAGGGGAAATCTTCTCCCAGCACACAGTACTCACAGAACTAAACGGTTACACCATTTCAAATGTCATCATCAAACGTGTCGAGCCAATAGAGTTGTGATTCTTCTCTGGCGACCTGGATTTGATTTGTAGCAGTTGATCCACATTACATCATCAACATTCACATGCTCCCAGAAACGAGTAATAGCGAATAACCTTTTCGGCCAGCTCTGTGGGAAATGCGGCCGGGTGTTTTGAATTTGTAGAGGGGTTTATTTTCCAAATGTTTATACGTTCATAACCATCTTGTATTTTGGAGTCTTCAATCACTTGCCTGTCAGGATGATTACGGATAAACCAATCAATAAGGTAACTATTCAGCCACCCTTGCCAGGTGGCGAACGGGACTTTGGGGAGGGTGCATAATAGGTTGACACTTCGGCTATAGGCGCTGGCCCTCTCATCC